>JAAZFA010000451.1 GCA_012511995.1 Thermoproteota archaeon
TCAGTAACAGCAATTGACCCAAACAGTTTATTGACCTCTTCTTTGAACGTCATATTTTTTACTTAACCCCCAATTCTAAAACAATAGCGTTAAGGAAGTCAGTCAACTGCTCAGGAAAGACAACGCCGAGAATGAAAACGACCGCTATGAGCACAACAATTGGTATTTTCATGTTCCAGCCTGCGCGGAAAGGTTTCAAATCAGAGTCATAGGCTTTTTCGCTATGCGAAAAAAGTCTGACCATAAAGATTCCGAACGCTGCAGCTACCAAAAGAAAGATAACCAACAAACCAAGCAGCAGTACAGGTGAGACCACGGCAGACTCTATGAGTAGTGAAAATTTGGGAAGGAATATAGCGAAAAGAGGCACGCCGGTCATTGCGGTCACACCAACTATTAGGCCCCATGACGCGAAGGGCTGAAGTTTAAAGGCGTTCTTAATACGCGCCAACCGAACGCTTTGAAATTGGTGATGCAGAATACCTGCTGAAAAGAATAAAGAAGCCTTAGTGAAAGCATGAGCAAGAATATAGAAGAGCATCCAGAAAATAGCCGTCGTTGTTCCTAAACCTAAGCCTACAAGTAAGAAACCCATGTTCTCTACAGTTGAATAACCGATGAGTTTCTTTAGGTTCACCTGATTAAGCATTGATAAGGCAGCGACCGCCATACTAAGTAAGCCAAAGCTAACTAGGAACCAAGAAATTTTTGGTAATTCAGAGGTCTGGGAGGCGACAGCGTAGATTCTGATTATACCATAGATGCCAACGCTTGTAATTGCGCCTGAAAGAATCGCGCTGACCGGAGCAGGTGCCTTTGAGTGTGCACTCGGGAGCCAAGCATGGAAGGGAACGATGCCACTTTTCGCAGCAAAACCCACGAACGTAAAAATAAAAGCTGCGAACATGATCGCAGGCGATAGAGTATTAGCGATTGTCATTAGGATGCTCCAGTTTAGGGTACCTACGCCAAGGTTATTTTGAGTTAAAGTGAAGATTAGGATTAACCCTATGAATGCAAAAAGCATGCATGTTGATGTTATGAAGATATATTTTAGCGTGGCTACGATATTTTTGGGTGCGTTAAGAGTGACAATGAGGACTGCTGAGAATGCAGTTGTCAACTCAGCAAGTATCCAGAAGAGAGCCAAGCTGTCTGCGAGAAATGCGTAGACTATTGTTATTAGTAGCAGGTTGAATGCAACATAGAAGAGTTTTAAGTTACTACGGTTCATTTCGTTGGTTTCAATCGAACTTTCGACGTATTCTCGAGCGTATACGGCGGCAAATAGGAAAAGGATGGCTGCAATCAGGATTTCATAGATGCTTAGATGGTCGATTAGGAAGTAATTGCTAACCAATCCGTATGCGGGAAGATCTACACTCAATAGTGCGTAGAGTGTAAGAGTGATATAGGATGCAGAAAGCCCAACTGCAAGTGTATTCATGATTCTATGGGACTTGGATAGCACTGTTGCCGCCAAGACGACTACTGCTATGAGAGCATAAATTGCCAAGACAAGAGTAGGTGTATCCATTATCGTTCATCCTCTAAAGTTTTTTGTGATTTTCCATCTTTTGAATATGCAAAGGGGTTAAGTTGAGCATGGAACTCCTCAATTGTGGAGTCAATTCCGAAGGCCAAAATTGTAGCAATCAAAGTAAGCATAATTAGGTCAAGGATAATTAGGAATTCGATAAGTAGGGGCAATTCGGTTAAGGATAGACTGAACAGGACAACGCCGTTTTCCATGGTTAAGTAGCCAACGATGTTTGTCAGGGTTTGCTTGCGCGAGAATATTACGATCATACCCATGAATAAAATGGATACTCCGACTGTTGCGCCCAAAAAGAATAGGTTAGGATTGAAGCGACTAAGTTCAGATAGAAGGGTAGAAAACGAGAGGTAGACAAAGAGTATGATGAATATACTGACGAATAATGCAGTAATTGGCGACAGGAAATGGAATTGAGTATCCCGTTTGATGTTAAGCTTCTTGTAGACCTGACCCATGAAAAGTGGTATAATCCAGACTTTGCTTACTAAAATGATAGCTGCTAGACACAATAGTGTTAGGCTGCCCGTTACAACAAATAACACCAGCGCCATAACCGCTAGTAACAGTGACTGCAAAGCATAAGTCTTTATTAACGACCGAATGTCGCGTTTTGTGATAATAATGGCTGCTGTTGCTAACACGAGCACAACAAGAATTTGAAGTATGTTCTCGGTTGGTGCAATGATCATGCAAACACCTCAATTATCAATGTTATTATGGATAGGAACAGAGCAAACGCAAATAGTCCCGGAAGACGAAACAAACGGTATTTTGCGCATGAAGATTCAAACAAGCCAATGGCAACTGCTAGCACAACTGCCTTAACAAGGAAAAGGGCAAGTGAAAACAATATTGCAGGCGCTGAGAAATCAGTGGCTAAACCCCATGGAATAAGAGTATTGATTAATACACCCATGAGCAGCGTTTGCTTCATAGCGCTTGAAAGTTCCAGCATCGCAAGGTTTTTGCCTGATTGCTCTAAAATCATCGCTTCATGGACCATCGTCAATTCAAGATGAGTTTCAGGATTGTCCACTGGTATTCGAGCCGATTCTACTATGATAACGATAAAGATCGAAGCAGCTATCAGAATCATCACTGGGTTTACTAGAACGTTTGAAGCTAGGGCGCCCCTAAAGATATCTGGGATGTTTACGGTTTTATAGGCGAATGCAAGGGCAGCAAAGACAACAATTATAACCGGCTCGAAGAGGGCTAAAATTGCCATCTCTCTGCTGCTGCCCATTCCGCCGAACACGCTGCCGGCATCCAGCCCCGCCAAAGCCATAAAGAATTTGGCTAGTGCAAGCAGATAAAGGAAGAGAATAATGTTACCAATAAGGTCAGTCGGTTCAGGGACAACTAACAGGGGAACGAATAAGCTTGCGGTTAGTATTGCAGCCAAGTTAACAAGTGGAGTTGCCCGCATTATCCATGA
>JAAZFA010000452.1 GCA_012511995.1 Thermoproteota archaeon
AATATCATACTTTGGCGTTAGCAAAGCTACCACTTCAATGTCACAACCATTACAAGCACCAGAGTTGAAATGGAGAACCCAAGGCGATTTTAGTCTCGCCCAAGTAACTAAACTGGAATTTTTCATGGCTTTTTTTCCATTAAACATTCGATTCAAATGATATGAAAAACCTAAAAAAAATTAAGGTATAGGGGTTTGATTTTTTCAGGTTATGTAGTCAACGCTCTTTAAGCCTTCCTGCAGTGCTGCCACTTTATCAGTGAGTTCCCATTTAAAATCTGGCTCTTCCCTTCCAAAGTGACCAAAGACAGCAGTTTTTCTGTATATCGGCTTCCGAAGATCCAAGTGCTCGATAATCGCTTTAGGGCGCATATCAAATTGACTATGTATCAACTCCAAGATCTTTGCATTTGAGACCTTGCCAGTGCCAAACGTGTTCACCATAACAGAAACTGGTTCAGCAACACCGATGGCATAAGCTATTTGAACTTCACATTGATCAGCCAATCCAGCAGCAACTACGTTTTTGGCGATGTATCTAGCCATATACGCGCCACTGCGATCAACTTTTGAGGGGTCCTTTCCAGAAAAACAGCCGCCACCATGTCGTCCAACCCCTCCGTATGTGTCAACGATTATTTTTCTGCCAGTCAAACCTGAATCTGCTAAAGTACCGCCCACTACAAATCTGCCTGTTCCGTTAACTATGTATTTAGTCTGGGAATCCAACAAATATGCGGGTATTATCTTTTTGATAACGTTGTTAATGATGTCTTCTTTCATCTTTGCTGCGTCAACATCGGGGGGGTGCTGAGCTGCAATTACAACCGTGTCCACTCTGTGGGGTTTTCCGTTTATATACTCAACTGTGACTTGTGATTTGCCGTCAGGACGTAAATATGGTGAGGCATCTTTTTTTCGGCATTCAGAGAGTCTAGCAACAAGTTTATGCGCGAGCAGAATGGGCAGTGGCATCAACTCTTTGGTCTCGTTACTGGCATATCCAAATACCATGCCTTGGTCTCCAGCACCTTGCTCATGTTCACCGCCTTCATCAACGCCTCTTGCAATATCAGGCGACTGCTCGGTAAAAGAGGATAATATACCGCAGGTTTCACAATCCAAACCGTCTTTAGCGTTGTTTAAGCCTATTTCCTTCAAGGTTTTTCTGACAACGCTTTGTATATCTGTATAGCAAGAAGTTGTTATTTGGCCAGTGACGATTACGTTACCTTGCATAATCAATGTTTCGCAATCCACCCGCGCATCAGGGTCTTTGCTAATTATAGCATCCAAGACGCTATCTGAAATTTGATCTGCAACTTTGTCAGGGTGTCCTTCTGCCACTGACTCGGAAGAAAAAAGGAATTTATCATAGGAGTCTTGGCGTAAATTTTTGTTTTCGCCAAAAGGTTTTCTTAGCGATTGTTCAATCATTTCAGTCACTCTTAGCAGATAATTGCATTTGAAAATAGTTTATTACGTAAACCTTATTAATAGTTTTTGTTTATAAAATAAACGAATGTAGTATTTTGGATGCAATAGAACAAAAGAAAAAATAATTTCACAACTCCAAACAGACAGACCAACTACCCCCTGCAAGAACTAGCTAAAACAACTGAATACACAAAAACGGGAACTAAAAAAGGCTGGAACGACTGCCAAAGAAAGGCACTTGTTGTTTTGGTTTGTTTGGTTTTCCATATGTTTA
>JAAZFA010000453.1 GCA_012511995.1 Thermoproteota archaeon
AATGCCGCATTTGCTGTAGGCATTGACGCCTTGCTTGCCCATGAATCCTCCTCAGAAATAGCCGAACCTGTCTGAGCACTTATCATATATGCGGTTGTCATTATGATTAGAATAAAAGCGATAGATGAAGGCTTACTCACAAATATACCCCTGTAAATATAGTTGCACACGCCTTTTTAACTCTCCCTAAAGAGGTAATGATAGAAAAAACAACTAAATACAGACAAATTAGAGCTCAACTAAACTAAAAATATTACCCTTAAATATAAAAAAAGTTGGTTATTGTTGACTGCAAATATTGGTTAAGTAATTGGCGGAATAACGACCACTGAGTCTAAGTATATGTCATTGCTATAATCGCCTGAGCTTTGGCGGTAGACTGCAAAGGAGATGTACCTAAAGTTGCTCGCATAGTTTCCACAGTCAATCCAGCGGGGTCCTCCAGGGCTCACGTAGACGTCTTGAACATGTTGCCAGCCAGAATCACTATAATACGACACGTATACCCGCAGACGGCTTGTGTATCCAGAGATAGAACAGCTAAAGCAAACACAAGCAACACAGCCAAATAAAAAACAATGCTCAGATGCTATTCAAAATAGCGAAAATCTAATTAAATCTAAAATACCGCATGAATTGGTCGAGGACAAAGCTGCACAGCCAAGCAACCAATCTTCCCCAACAAGTAATAGGGAAATCTTGGTCCGAGACCTTTCTTCCTCCGGATGGCAGTTTACGATCAAAGGCATTGGCGGCAAAAGTTACTTTTATGCAAGGCGAGGCAGGAACGAAAATAAAAGTCTTGGTGTTTTTGACGATGAGGCAAATTACTTGGTAAGAAAGCTTAACCTAAAAGTAACCGGGTTAACCGATTAAATTCCCTTTTTCTGATTTAAATATTCTCAGAAAACTTTCTGTTGTATCCTTCATGGAACAAATCTGTCTGTAAAGACTGCTTGCCGGCGTTAAGGCTATGGTCCAAAGCTGGGGAAGCACTGGAAGCGGTCATAAGACCGAAACTGCGGTTAAAAACGCGGTTAAACGGTTAAAATGACCGTACAACTGGCTTAGTTTCCTCTCTAATTTTTGACACTACTTTAGAACAAAAAACCCATATCATACACCTTTTACAGGTAATTTTCTAAACTATGCGGTTAAAAACAAGAGCTTGCAGTTAATATTGCGGTTAAAAAATAGGTAACGATTTAAGGTACAAAGGAATTAGCGGCAGATTGTTCCAGCAGCAAAAAAGCAATTTATACCAAAAAAGATAAGTCGTGAGTCATATGGAATACAAGCAATTAACTAAGCATTTTAGCGTAAAATGTTGGAGGGAAAAAATAATTGATCTCAAATAACGATGAAATCGAAAACCTCATTGTAAGCATCCAGTTTGATCGCTGGGTTTTTGGCTTCCCAACTCGGTTCACTATAGTTTCTCACAAGCATAAAGACCATGATCCATTTAGCGGATCGATAAGTTTTCCTGAACCCTTAATTTTCGGCGAAAAATTCCGAGAGCGGTTCGCCCAACGAGTAAGCGAAATAAGAAGAGGCAAGCTCCCAGACCATTTCAACCTTTCAGACGGTGACTTTACCACGATCAAAAACGTAAGAGTACGGTGTCTTGGTCATAATAGCGTCTTTAGGCTATCTCGAACAGAAACCGATTTTCTCCATGCAGATTGGTGGGTTCTCTCCACAAAGAAAATTATGGTTCTTTTCGTTGGCGAGCTAGATGGAGCCGAACTGCCAGCATTATCAAAACTTCTAGAGGAGGCAAAAGAACTTGACGCGCTACTACTTCCCAGTTATGGTAAAATAGAAAATTTTAATACACACAGGTTATCGGATCCAGAGCAGTTGCAAAGAGAGATAGCAGAGTTAGCAGAAAGAGAACGAAGAAAGGGCAGAGCAGTCTTTGCTTTGCCTCATCCGGTCATTCCAAAGTGGTGCGATCGGGCGGCGAACAAGATTTAGAGCTTTAAATCTTTGAAATCAGGTTCATCAACTCTCAGACCAAAAGATAGGGTGTCTGGGAAGCTATTGAGAACAAACTTTTTCTCGTTTGGCAATTGCCAAGTGTAACTGACGCCGCCTCCGGTTTCGATGCTGTCTATATTGCCAGAGACTCTGACTGCTTCGCCCCACATGCTTGTGAAAGAGGCACACAAGCTTTCAACGTCTGTCTTTCTGAAACGGAAGAATAGCGGCACAGCTGTAATATCACTGCGTTCGAAGAGCCCTTTGCGAAATGCTTTTCTAGCAACTTCGGGTAGTTTGTCAAATTCTTGTATAACGTCCATTCCGCCACCAACGACACGGGTATTCTTTGCTTGGCCTATGTATGAGAGCCATAGCCTCATTGCTTCAGCTAAAGCTTCACTTTGAGGACCTTTCAACTTACCGTACCTCTTAACAACTCTCTCTTGAAACTCGCTTAGCAACTCATCATCAACTTGTAAAGTTGTCTTCAAGATAAATACCCAAGTTAAATACTTGGGTACCCAACTATTTAACATTTTCCGTTTCGCCTTGCAGCAACAAAAATTTCTACAGGTTAAATCAGCCTACAGCCAAACGATAGTCAGAAAAAATTCTGGTTTTTTCTTCAAGCTGAAGGATGCGAGCGGAGCGTCTAAGTCCTGGTTCTGGCCTAGCGAAGGCTGGGTTCCCTCAGAGGCCTCAATAAGGAGGTAAATGGATGTATAAACATAAATTTTCTAAACGAGTTTTCCCGTCTGAGCGGTATGTTATTCAGGGAATATTAAGACCCGAATGCACACCAAAAGAAAATAGACAAAAACTAAAAAGATGCAGGACACAAACCCTGCAAAAAACGCAAATTAAGCTTTGTTCTGCCTGCGACTTCCAAGACAAGCACTCTGGCTACTGTCTAATTAAGCGATTGCATTGCATTTGTCCCTACACTAACGGTAGCACAGGCTATGTTGCCTTCAAAATGCTGCAAACTAGGAGGTGAACCACTTGAAGCTAGATTCTATCGAGAAACGGCTAGACTTAGCTTATGAAATGCGAATTGACGAGCTTGAACCAATAACTCCTCCACCTAATTGGTCCACCCGGAGTAGGAAAGTCAACGATAGTGCGGGAACACGCGGAGAAAAAAGCCAAGCAGCCCAGCAAGCAATTCGTTGATTTCGACACTTTAACATCCGAGGATATTGAACGCCTAACAGAATCACCAGATAAGTACTATTTATTTGCTGATAAGCGCCTAACTGGGCTAGACCCGATTGACCTTTCGGGGCTCCCAAGATTAGTTAACGGTTCCCAATACGTTATGTTTCTACCTCTAGCGCTAGCAAAGCTTCTAAGCAAAACCGCTGGTCTGCTGTTCCTTGATGAATTCCTAAATGAAAGCCGCCAAATATGCTTTCAGCAGCTTACAAAATTGTACGTGACTACAAGATCGGCGATATTGCCTTAAATAAGCAGACCTTGGTAGTTGCAGCATCTAACGGTTCAGAGCATAGTAGCATCTCAAACAGCATTCCCAAGCCACTAAGGGATCGTTTCGATTTTATCGAAACAGAAGCTTCAACAACGGATAGTTGGACTGAGTGGATGGACAAGCGTTATGGAGCGGCAAAGTGGGAACGAAACATACTCGCCTACTTAGCTTGGAAGCCCAGCAATTTTCTAGCAAATACCACCGATACTGTTGAGGACAACGGCATGAGCCGCCTTTAACCCAGATTCTGGCTGTCTCAAAGCAAAAAAATAGCAGAAAAATAATAGTTGCACCAACGGAGAAGACATATACAGGTGAGAAGACGTCTGGCTTAAGTATAGTGAGCTGAAAAACTAAGATAAACACAGTAAATAGAGTGTAAAAGAAATATCGTGGGATTAAGAAGCGATTGGTTTTTATGCAGTTGCCCAGCATTACCCTGTTAATGATATAGCTGCCATTTTCATGTTTGACAAATCCTGCATGTTCAAGCTTAGTGAGGTGATGATGAGCCACTGAAGGGCTACTAAGCTTTAGCACTCTTTGCACTTCTCTTATTCCAAGAGGCTTATTGGATTTTAATATGAGGCGATAAATATCCAGAGCAGTTTCCCTTCAGGACATCTTTGGATTTCTTATTAGATAACCCTCTTTCGCCTTCTGTTCAAATTTAAAGTAACAGCTCATTAGCAATGAAGTAAGCTATTGAATTTAAGTCTAACGTGATTAAACTAGATGTGTAACAATTGATACACTTACCCGCAAAAATAACGTTAAATAACACGATTACTCCATGTAAAAAGGTAATTGTTTAGCGCCTGGACACATTGATTACACAAAAGGCAAAACTGGTACTAGCTGCCGTTGCCGCTATATTGTTAACTCTACTACTGGTAGAAATCAGCTACTTTCTTAGCTCTAATGATTTACGTGATACGTTTGGACCTGAAGCACCACTCCTAAACCTGATTTTTATAGCAATCTACTGGATAGGTTTAGCTGTTCTTATTTCATTTAGCATAGTTGCTATAGGCGTCTTGATAAATCGTATAATACGCAAAAAGAATATGGCGTCTCAAAAGCGGGGTATAACGTTTGAGGATCAATGATGCTATAGGTCAGCTTCGAAGCCTTTGACGACGTTTTCCCGCACAACTCATAAGCACTATACAGAGTTTGGCAGAATATGCAAATGCGCTGATATACCTGGCTCTAAGCCTAAATGGGATTGGAAAGTCACAAGCCTAAACGAATGCCGTTTCATCCTTGAACACATAACCCCCTACATAACCTCAGAACGCAAGCTAAAGGGTGCCCAGTTTCTGTTAACCTTTCGTAGCCGTAAGTATGGCAGCCGACATACAACCAAAGAACATGAAATGCCTTGTCTCTCCGTGTGATTGTTTTCAATCCTTATTGTTTTTAAGCTTTTTAGCAAAGACAGGTTGGCTGCTTTAGTGAAGAGACCTCAGCAAGTTGTGAAGTCAGTTTGACAAAATTCTTAAGGAGCAAAACACATATATTTAATTAGCATGGCATTTACGAAGACAAAAACCGTTTGTTTAACATTAATCGGTCTATTAGCTTTGGGAATACCGCTTGCTAATTTAACAACTGTGACAGGTACAGTTTCAGCCGTTCCCATTGTGAGTGTTGATTCGCCCATCCAAAATCACATGTATGAGGCGAGAGAAGTTTGGCTAAATTTTACGATAATTAGACCTGATAGTTGGACTGAGCCAACCATAGGAAACCCAATATTACCAAGGAATTTAGGAAAATTTACTCATTTAACATGCATTGTGGATGGAATAAAAAGTGAGAACGTCACAGTCGATGACAATGACGTCCACACTATCCCACTAAGCATTAAAAAAACCTTCAATTTCTCATTTCCGCTGACCGATTTATCAACAGGTGAGCATAGCATACAGGTCATCGTCTATGGCGAGGTATACGTTAGCGGAGGTACGCACAAAAACTGTGACGACCCAGTTAGTCCAATTGTAACCTCACCGGTGATAGCTAACTCTTCAATAATTAACTTCACCCTTGGTAGTTCAACAAAGTCATCTTCCGGACAAAACCAAGCAACATCAGCAGACAACTTAATTGGCATTATAAGTGGTGTAGTTATTAGCATCTCAATCCTAATGGCCCTGACCATTTACCTAAAAAAACACAAACGGACAAAAGACACACCCCTCATTCGAAGCCCACCTGTCGATAATACAATATAGCACTTCAAAAAGCAAATACGAAACCCCACGCCAACCTGATGGCCTAACGCCCATGTAAGTGCACTTACCTGCCCCCTTCCATTATATAATTATTATATTTTTTTGTTTGTTGTTGTTTTTGTAAGTGTACTTACTTGTTTGTTTGGTGATGTGTTGACTGGGCTTGGTGTTGGTCTTTGTTGTATTGTTGGTTTGGTTGGTGTTTTGGTGGTTGTGTGTTGTTTTGTTGTTTGGGGTTTGGTCTGTTGTGGCGGGGTTGGTTCTGTTCGGCTGGGTGTTGGGTGAGTGTGGTTGTGCTGTTGCGTCCAAATTGATCCTTGCGCTGAAAGCTGCCTACAAAGAAAAGCTATAAAACAGTACTGATAATTCGGTATCCAAACAATTGATGGTTTACTAATGCTCTGTTCTATTGGTATGTGCACTTTGTTCTAGTGTATAGTATTAATTACTTCTTTAGGTAAAGTGTAGTTTGGTGACTGGTTGAATGGCGAAGAAGCTTTTCTTCGTTTATACCCTATGACCTCTAATTTGAGGTTAACCCTTTCATAGTCTTAGCGGACAATGGGCATGAAGCCAAGCAGTTAGTCGAGGATACCGAGGAATACCAAGAAACAGATAAATGGTGCAGTAAACATTCTTCGATGGTCTGCTCTAAATCAACTTGCGCCTTCTCTAAGTCGCGTCCTGTTTTACATAGGCTATAGGCGCTTTAGTAATAGGTCTGAAGCCGGCTCTTTCGGTAAGGTAAATGAATACTTTGTTTCGCTCATTTACACTGAATTTACTTGGGGTTTTCATGGTAGAATTGGTGAGTTGTAAAAATGTCGAAGAACAAAGCAAGAATCCATATTGCGATAAATAGCCCCTGTATTTGGGGCGTTATTATAGATAAAAAAAGAAAGAGTGGTGTTGCAACCAGAAGCGGCAGTAACTCTTGGAGCAGCATATTTCATCCGGTTATTCAGCGTTAGTTGTTGGGTTGTTATTTTTTGGTTTGATACGGCTGAGTTGTATTCCACCGTAAATTATGCCTGCAATGACTACGACGACGCCTATGTACATAAGCAGTTGAAGCAGATTATCGACGGCAGTAACTTGTTCTGCAGGAAGACCGGCTTGCATAGTCGTATTCTATCCGGTAGCCCAGTAAGCTAGTGGTTTGGCAATGGCCATGAGCACCCCTGCAACAATGCAGCCAGCTAATACTTTCTGTGCCCGTGCTTGTTCTTCAGGACCCTCAGCTCTAACAAGGGGAGAGTCAAGTGAACAATTAAAGCTGTAGTAAACAGTAAAGTAAGCGAGAGTAATGCGTCTGAGCTAAAAAAGCTAAAAAGAGGTAAGGCCAAAGCTAATACCATTGTCCCTGACTCTCCTTTGGGCCTTTTTGTGTTGAAAAAAATTCAACAGATGAATGTAACCTAAGCAGTAATCTGCCTTCACAGACCAGTTTCTGTTC
>JAAZFA010000454.1 GCA_012511995.1 Thermoproteota archaeon
AGGATGGTGTGTTGAGTGTATGTTGGTTTTGGTCTTTTTGGGTTAGAAGGGTTTGGTGTAGATGTTGTGGGTGGTTTTGGTTGGGTTTGTAAGTTTGGGTGCTGATGTTTTGGATGTTTTGCTTGAAGGGTAAGAGCACCTAGGAGAAGTAGGTGGGTACTGGGGTTAATGCTGAGTATTTGAATGGTAGTTTAAAACTTTGGAAATCTTGCGATTCCCAGATTAACCCTATGCTTGCTCATTAGTTTATTTAGCGATCAAACTAAAAAAGTGAATTATGCACAGGTTTATGGTGCTTAAAAAAATATGTCCGCTTTGAAAATGCTGTCTTAACGAACCAGTTCCTATTAGGGGAAGAAATTATGATAATAATCTTGCAAATCTACATGTAAGAACCTTGTCTGGCCATGAAATGACGTAAGTTTATGTGCAAAAAATTCTGAATTCGTGAAAATTTTTGTTTCATACTTCAATAGTATTTGGGAGAAAACCTGAATTTAAACGAGTAAAATATAATATTTTTTACTAAACCCTTTTAGGTTAGCCTGAGACTTCCATCAATAATTTGGCGGGTGAGAGGTGCTTCCCACCCGTTCCGCCAATAAAAGTATAAAACCCGGGAGTAGGGAGGCAAATACACTTGAAAATAAGTACAAAAAATTTAGCTATAAGCGCTTCCTATGCTGCTTTGTATGTAGCACTTGTAGTTGCACTCGGTCCTTTCAGTTATGGACCACTTCAAATTCGAGTCGCAGGCGCATTGCTTGCGATCGTGCCTTTGCTTGGAATAACTGGTGTATTAGGACATACACTTGGGGTGTTTGTCGCAAATTTATTTTCAACACTTGGACCTATCGATTTGTTAAACACCATTCCCTCGTTAGCAATGGCTTTTGTTGTCTACTACCTTTACAAACTAACACAAAACGAGTACACCATAATAGGAACTTGCACGGCTTACTCAATTGTCCTAAGCATAACAGTAGGTACAATGTTATCGTCCGTGTCGTCGTTACCACTATTACCAACCATTGTATATGTGTTCGCTGGTAATTTCATTGCAAGCGTACTAATTGGGTGGCCGCTTTTTAAGCTACTAAAGAAAACAGAGGCACTCCAAAGATGGGTTGGAACTTACGAAAAAAAAGATCAAATATTAAAAACGTAGAAGTGCGACTAGTATGGCGAAGATAAAAAAGTGTGTTATTGTTTTAAGCGGTGGAATAGATTCCGCCATTGTTGCATACTGGGCTAAGCAGCAGGACTATCAGGTCTACCCGATAACCTTTAGGTATGGTCAAATTGCAGCTAAAGAAACAGTAGCGGCACAAAGAGTCGCAGAAAGGCTAGGCACCATAACAAAAGTTATTGACTTCTCATCCCTCAAAGAAATCTTTAGCACTTCGTCACTTGTTAACCGAGACATACCTTTGTCCGCCGAATTCAGTAGTCCAATCATAGTACCCTTCCGTAACGCCATTTTTCTCTCTACCGCTGTAGCTTACGCTGTCACTGTAGGCGCAACTTACATATTCTATGGCGCACAGGGCAGCGACGAACAATTCTACCCTGACTGCCGCAGGGAATTTTATGAAACATTCGAAAAAGCGGCTAGGCTTGGCACATGCAAAGAAATCACTGTTAAAGCACCCTTTAGTGGAATTCAAAAATCAGAGCTTATTCAAGTGGGCAAAAAGTTGGGTGTGCCCTTTGAATTAACATGGTCTTGTTATCGAGACGAAGCAAAACAATGTGGTAAATGTGAATCCTGTTTAAACCGCAAAAAAGCCTTCGCAGAGACAGGAATCACCGACCCAACAAGTTATGAGGAGTAAAATGGTTCTTATTCAAGCATAAGTTTTTTTCAGCTGAATGTAGCTTGAGTTTTTCAGGTTATTGTTTGGTTCCAGTAAAAAAGCTAATAGTACTTTTCAAGCAGAGGTGTGAAGACTTCAGGTTCATCAGATAGAATATCTAAACGGGCACCATATCAGTTTGTGAGTATTTGTACGTCATTATAGAT
>JAAZFA010000455.1 GCA_012511995.1 Thermoproteota archaeon
ATTTAATTAAACAACAAATAATTAAAACAAATAAAAATAACAAACATGAGGAAAAAATTATTCCCAATTCTAACACTAGCTATAATGCTTGCCTTAGGCGCATGTAGCAACGAAGAAATTTTGCAAGACACCAATTCCGGAACAAACCCTGGAGATGGACGTACACTAACGCTTACGGCATCGATGCCCGATGAGCCAACCACGAGAGTTGCCTTGGAGCAGCAAGATGATAAAACCATTGCCCTCACTTGGGAAGCAGACGATGTTTTGCAGCTTGTTTTTGTGCAAGGAGAACAAGGAGAAAGTAAAATAAAAGGCACAGCTACTGTAACTAATATCTCTGACGATGGAAAAAAAGCACAATTCGATATCGCTTTACCCGATGGATTTGACACAGGAAAATTTGATCTTTACGGAGTGTATGGTGGTGGTGAGCTAACAGGTACAATTGTTACACTGCCCAGCAATGCAGGTAATGCGACGTCACTTGATGGTACAGAAGATACAAGTGTTCAAAACCGAAAAGATGTAATGCTCTCTTTTGCCTCCACAAATATAGATGCAACTAATCCAAACGTTTCAGTTGTGTTCAATCATTAGGGTTCTCTTTTTAGTATCACCCTTAAAAATACAGGCACTACAGCTTTAACTGACTTGTAAGAAGCTCTACTGGTGGGGGTAACTGATGGTAATAAAAACTGGGCTTACAACGCTACTGTTGAGGCGCAGTCTTATGATTTAGCTGCTGGTGAGTTTCAGAATATCAAATCGGCTGGCAATGAAATTTCTTTCAAGTCATCAATAAACAGCTTGTCTGCAGGTGCTACCACCACTTTTTGGGCGTGGTATCCACCTTTGAAAGAAGGAGAATGGCCTGCACTGCAACTGCAACTGAAAGGCACAAGCACAGATTTGGCAACAAGTGCCAACACCTTACCCGCAAGAACTACCCCCACCGCTGCCGGCAAGGCATTCTATTTTTATGCAACATGGAACGGTGCAGCGCTCAACTTTGCTAATGAATCAATTACGGAAGAATATACGGTGAATGTTCCAACTAGGGGCATGCTAAGTTCGCTTCTTACTCCATTGCATAAAGCAAAGATTAAAAAGTTGACAGTAACGGGACATATAAACAAGGATGATTATGAGGTGATGAAAAAAGAGATGCCTTTATTGACTTATGTAGATTTAAGCCAAGTAACATCTTATGATGAGGATATTGATGATGGTGATATTGAAAATAAAATACCTTCTCATGCATTTGGAGGTGATAATCCTAACAAAACTATTAAAACGATTATACTTCCGCTTAATATCACATCAATTGGCAATCGAGCATTTAGAGATTGTACTGGCTTAACGGGCAATTTGACAATTCCTGACCAGGTAACTGTGATTGATCATGACGCATTTTACTATTGTAATAACTTAACCGGTTCGTTGATAATACCTAATAACGTAACAACGATTGGCAGTAACGCATTTCGTAATTGTTATGGCTTTAACTCTTTGATAATGTCACAGAATATAAAAACAATTGGCTGGGGCGCATTTCGTAATTGTTCTCAATTAATAGGCACTTTAATATTCCCACAGAGTCTAGAACAGATTGAGGAAAGGGCTTTTGAATCATGTAAAAATATAGGTGTTTACCAATTTCTAAATGCCACACCTATTCCTTATATATACCTAATGCTTTATTCTGGAAGACCTGTAATAGTGCCAACAGAAGCAGCAGTTACTGCTTACAAAGATATGTGGGCTTCTAATGCTACTCACCACACTATAACAGCAGCCTCTGATGAACAAACTGGCACTTTTACCGACTCTCGTGACAATAACATTTACAAGTTTGTAACCATTGGTGCCCAAGTGTGGATGGCAGAGAACTTAAAGTATTTACCTTCAGTTGTAGGGCCCACTACTGGCTGTTACGTATATGGCTATAATGGAACGGATGTAAATGCAGCCAAGGAAACGGACAATTACAATACTTATGGTGTTTTATACAATTGGCCTGCGGCTATGGCAAGTTCAGCAAGCAGCGAAGCTAACCCAAGCGGAGTGCAAGGTGTTTGCCCAACCGGCTGGCACTTACCCAGCTATGCAGAATGGAACCAGTTAATTAATTATTTGGGAGGATATACTTTTGGAGCATATACAGTAGCAGGCGGTAAACTAAAAGAAACCGGAACAGCACATTGGCAAAGCCCCAACATAGGAGCAACCAACGAAACGGGCTTTACAGCCCTTCCGGGAGGTGCTATCTACGGTGAAGATTTCTTAAACATAAACATTGGCCGCAACGGTTACTGGTGGAGTGCTTCACTGAAAGATACCGAAAACGCCCGGTCTCTGTTCATGTTCTTCAATAATAGCTACCTAAATGACCACTACTACTTTAAGGAAAATGGACATTCTGTTCGTTGCGTGAGGGATTAAGTTTTTTAATTTATTCGACTATTTTATTAAGTGCGGTCATTAGCGGCAGTTATTGATTACCAAACAAAGTGGAATAGCGAGGCTATCATTCCCGATCGTCACACTATAACAGCAGCAAGTGAATAATGAGGGCTAATCTTTAGAATTAGTTCTAAAACAAGAAAACCCAACCATTGAAATAGTCAGTGGTTGGGTTTTTTTATGTTGAGGTGTGAGGTGTGGGGTGTGAGGTGTGGGGTGTGAGGTGTGAGGTGTGAGGTATGAGGTGTGGGGTGTAGGGTGTAGGGTGTAGGGGGTATGTGGTATGAGGTGGTGTGGGGGGTATGTATGTGGTATCTTGCGGAGCATTTCTGGGATATAGGTAGCGAGAGTCGCAATGTTTTGCATCTTTTGAATACCATGTTCCGCTCGCGCGGATTTGCAACACTGATGACAGTAAGCAGAAATTGTACAGAAGTATAGTACCCTTTATATTATAAAAACCGAAAATGATAATAGGTTTTGCTTCGCTCACGCCGATTGCACTTCGGCGTGAAGCGCGGCAATAAAAAGTCTTTGGGGTATATTGCTTATGATTCTGTTTCCTGATTTCGACAATGCATCACCTTATCTATTTTCCTAGAACTGCCATCAAATATTACGTACATCTGATTAAACTAGCAAAAACTAATTCTGATAGTCTTGCCAAAACTACTATTTGGTGTTTTTTTGCAAATATGTGATTGAAACTACTCCTTTTTAGCATCCTAAAAAAACTTTTCTCAATTTATTCCCTAAAACTGGTAACTGACACAAAAAAACCATTCCTAAATAGTTTCACCTAACATTTTCCAATTTTGGGAAATGTTCCAAAACATTTTAATCATTTTCCAATTTTAGTTTTGAAGTTTCA
>JAAZFA010000456.1 GCA_012511995.1 Thermoproteota archaeon
ACAACGCCGACTCGTGCCTGAGCATTTTGCAGGTATGCATAAGCGTTTTGGTAGGTGAAGCTCCACTGGTAATGTGGAACTGAATCGATTGTTGTTTTCTGGATGGGTGTCATGCTGTAGCCTTGGCTCATGTTAGAGTAAATGTAGTAGAGAACCTCATTCTCATCTGCGCCTGTGTTGGTTTGTGGGATGCCGTCGCCGTTGAGGTCATGGTAAACCTCCAATTCAGATAGCGCACTTGCAATGAAAACTTGGGTGCCATCTTCTAAACTGAAGTGTTGGCCTACGATGTTGGCGATTGGAACTGGAAAGGGATAATCTGGCGTGGTGTAGGCTGCATAGTAGAGGATTTGTGTGTTTGAAACGTTTACCCAGTTGTACCAGACTTTGAAGGGCGCATTGTTAGAGGCGAGTGTGCCGTTGGCGAATTCTTGGTCTGCTTGGGGAATAGTGCTTGATGTACTAGCCAGATTGAGTTGTCCCGATGCAGGAGAAAGCGCTAAAACCATAGCCGATAATAGTAGTGCTATAACGGTTAAAGCAAACAATTGAGTAGGACTATGGCTCATGTACCTAACCTCATAGTACTTGTTTGTTAATTTAGAACTTAAAGCTAATGTTTGGAACAGTGTGCTCATTCAAAGAACAACAAAACTTTTTTTGCAGCTGATTCTAAACTACAAGTAGAGTGGATGAAATTCAGAGGGTTCAAAAACTAAGAAAGGTCATAGCTAGCGACACCTTTCCGCTTCTATTTTCTTTTTACTTTTTTAAAAAATAGAAGTAAACCAACTCCTATAACAACCAATAAAACGAATGGCAAAATAATCAGCAAAGGAGAAATCCCTAATTCATTTTCTTGCGGAGACATTTGCGTCGGCGAAGGTGTTACTATTTGCGCTGGAGTATACTGCTGATTGGCGCTGCTGGGCGTAAATGTTATCATGTTGTAAGTGAAGCCGCCTATCACATACAATTTATCACCTACGTTGGCTATGCCGAAATTGAAGAGATAACTAATAGGGGGACTAGAACCAATAGTCCAGTTATCACTGAAGGGATCATAAATGTGAGTAAAATCAAAGTTTTGCGAATACCCAAAAACAAAGACCTTTTCATCGAAAGCAACTGCTGCACCCGTAGCTATACTAGACGGTGGGTATGAACCAGAGCTAAACATGTCTGTTTCTGTATCGTAAATTAAGTTCTTGTTATGCCACAGGTCCTGTGAGAAACCGCCTACAATGTATATTTTCGTGTTAAGAGATGCTGAAGCAAAGATGTCGTATGGTGCTATAGATTCGTTTAGCGCCCAGGAATCGCTAACTGACTTAGAAAGTGCTATAGACTCATTGGAAGACCAAGAATCTCTGACTGGGTCATAAACGCCGCCTCCTACTACATAGATTTTATCTCCAACAATGCTTGCTGTTATCCAAGCTTTGGGGGTAGGCATGGATGCCTTAACGTCCCATGTGTTAGTTTTAGGGTCATAAACCTCATTCACTGCAGTATAACCGCTACTTGTTCTTCCGCCTATACAATAAATTTTATTTTGGTAAACCGCAGTAGCAAAGCCGATTCTCGCAGTTGGCATGCTTTCTTTGTAGGTCCAAGTATCTGTTATGGGATCGTATTCCTCATTTGTACCTACAAAACCGTCAACAAATCTTTCGTTAGTTATGATTAATTGGGGAGGACTACTTGTTGCTGACCCATTGGCAGTTGAGCCGCCTATAGCATAGATTTTCCCATCTACAGCAGCGACGCCTAACCCGCTTCTTGCCTCATTCATAGGTGCCTTTTCAATCCAAGAATCGGAAGTGTCAGCAGCTCGGGTAGAATTAACAGCAATTGCTCCAGTGACAGATAGGCAAATAAGTATAAAAGCCGAAATAGTTTTTTGGCTCATAGTGTGTCCAATCTGGAAATCGGTTAAGGTTAATAATATATTTTACGGAAAAATTTTCAGGAGTGGGGGGCGACCTATCCAAGGAACTAGAGATTATTATCAGGTTAACAAAATAGCAGGCGTCATGCCCGTGTTTATAGTTGGCGATGTCTTATTAAAATAATTGCCATTGCACTACAGGTTGTTCATTTTTTGAGCAACACCAATATGCTTACATTCATTGGATTGACAATGAATTAAGAAGCCTAATTAATGGTTGTTTCTGATATAAGATTTTTAATACACCATAGAAGAAAATAGTCTTTATTCGCCTTTATACAGGTGAACAATATGAAAAATGGAAAAATAAGCTTTAGCAAGAAAAAAAATCTATTTATCACAACTGTTTTCATTCTATCGTTGCTAACAATCAGTGCTACTTACTCTGGGCTTATGCCCACAGTTTATGCACAACCAACCAGCGAGATTCAGCAGCAAAGCTTTAACGCCTTAAATACCATTTTTGGGCTCGACATGGAAAAGTACTCTATAGAAGCAAAAGCGTACCCAAAGGATAACATGTCAGTTACCTACTTAAACCTCGTTTCTCAAGAAAACATTGCATATTCTCTAACCTCTGAAAATAGTAAATTAACGGTTCAGTATACTTATGGAAATAACAAACTACAAATGATACAAGTTCTTGGTAGGGAAGGTACACCTAACCTAATCAAAGCAGAAGCCAGCATCGACCATGTTGAAAATGCAAAAAAATTCCTAAACAGTTACCAAAACTATACTAACAATAAGCTTTTCGGAAACCTAATATCTACTCTGAGCAACGTTGACATGGGTAAAAACATTACTAAGGTTACAGGCGACATAGCTCTTGAAATGATTTCATTTGATGATTACACTAATTTCAAGTGGTATTACACTGCAAACGGTGTTGAAGCTCCTTACACCAAGTACGTAACTTTGGGCTTTGAAGGTGACTTTTTAGCCGCATTTGTAGACAATTGGCAGTTCTTTAACATTGGAAGTACAAACGTAAATCTCTCTGAAGAAGAAGCTATAACTATCGCAATAGATGCTGCCAGAAATTACGCTCATACACTTAAACTCGACGACTATGCCTTCAATGAAATAAACGTCAATCAAACAAACATATGCTGGGCATCTCTTCTTTTCGATCATTCGTTAAACGCTAGCAAACCTCGAAGTGCAGATGCTTTAGAGCTTTACCCTACTTGGAAAATCGGTGTTGTACTGGACAAATGGTATGGATCGCTATATGGGATAGAGGTTGATATTTGGGCAGACACGAGAGAAGTTAGAGGTGTACACGAGGCCTGGTCTACCGTGCCCGCTCCAGAGGGAGTGCCAACTGCAGACATAAACGTAACAAAAAAAGAAACCAATCAACAACAAATAACTGAGGTAAGTTACAGCTTGATTCTTTGGGTTGCACTCATGACTATTGTTATGTCAACAGCAACTACCTCAATTCTGGTTTACAAAAAGAAACAAATACGCTTGGAATCCATAATGAAGGCTGGGCACTCTAAGACTTTAGGAATACTGCTTTGCATTTTAACATTATCGATAGCATTGTTGGCTCCCCTCTCACCAGTCAGCGCGTGGTCAAAAACAGGCATTGTTTGGGGTTCCGAGAGCAGTGGTGCAGATCAACCAGGTTACGCATCACCTAATGACAACTGGAGAAAAAGTTACAATGAACGCGTATATCAAAGGGACACATCTGTTTACCTTACAAATTGGTTCCAAGAAGGTGGTTTCTATGCATACAATCATCAAGGTCACAGAAACCCTGGTTCGACAAAAACGCAAATTCTCAACAATGATATTAACCTCAAAACAGCCGATAGCAGCCGAGTAGCATTTGTTACGTTCGATCATGGTGTCGGTAACTACATAAACGGTCAGTTACATTTCATGTTCGAAGACCAGACTGGTACAGGCATTGGCAGCGATTACCCTAATAACTATTATTGGGACCCCTCACATGGCATCTATGACGAGGAAATATACAATGCAATAGATGACTGCGATCGTGGAAAGACAACACTGGCCTTTATTAATACCTGTTTATCTGCAAGTTTGACAAACCCTGTGACAGGTGACCCATATCAGGGCTATAATAATGGCCGAGCACTTGGAATACCGTATGCTTTTACACACCGCGAGGTTAAACCATGGGATACAATAACAAACATTGATGTACAGATGAGTAATGATGGTTTTAGCCACCCTGATGATGGCTCTCAAGTCTTCATAGGCTTTCCAAGAGGTTCAGCATCTTTGGAGCAGGGCATACCCTATGGCGGGGGAGGGGGCAATCCATATTACTGGTGGGTTGTCAGCTTTTTCTATCATGCTGTAGCTCTAGATGAGTCAGTAATTGAAGCTCTAAATGCAGCCTCCAACCAGTTCATTGGTGGACCTTTCTTGTCAACTCCCTTGCATACTGGATTTGCCCCCATTTGGTGGAACATGTATGTCCCGCCAGAATGGAGCACTTCTACTCTCGAAATCTATGGCAACGGAAGAATACATTTGAAAGCATTCGGCGATGACTTTACCGACGGAAATTACAATGGCTGGACAGTCAACCAAGGGTCATGGACAGCTAGCAGTGGGATTCTAAGAGCTCAACAGGGCCTTTCATTGATACGCACAAATGACCAATTCTCAAACGATCGACATGTTCGGGTACAGGTAAGAACAATCACAGCAGGTGCTGACACATGGGATACGGCTTGGGTAATAGCCAAACATGACAGTCAATGGAATAATATGGCCTATGCATTAATTCATACCAACGGCTATCTAGAATTTGCAATATACCGCAACTGGGATAAGGTTCAATGGAGCGTTAATGCTGGGTTGAATCCATTTAACACAAATACTATAGACATAGACATCATCGGCACAAAAGCATACGTTTGGGTAAATGGCCATCTGCACATGCAAATCAGCCATGCCTGGTTGGATGACTTCGCCGGCTCCACCGCAATGTATACCCATTACTCTTCAACGGCAGAGTTCGACGACATAACCGTAATCAAACAATAACTGCATTAGTTCCCTATCTTTTTTTTCAAAGCAGAGCCTAGATGTGTGAATTAACTGTGAGCACTGGCTCGATTCTGTATCCATCGAACTTGTATACGTTTGCGTTTATGCCAAAATAGTAGTCCTTGTCATAGTCGTTTTGGATTGTTCCGTTGATTACAATGCAGGGGTAGCCTTTGTATATTGAGTAGTCACCGGTAGCTCCAGAACATGGAAAAGCTTTCATTATAAACGCCATAGTAAAGCTGTGAGTCAATCAAGCAAGCTTTGGCTTGAGCGCCGTCTTGATAGTCGCTTGGAAAGTGCAGATAGATGTCGCCTTTGATTCGGGAGTTGAGGATGCCGTTGGTTGATTGCCCGCCAGCAGGATTGCTAACGCTAAGACAATAAAGGCCACTCCAACACCGACTAGCACGAGCGCACGCTTTCGGCTCATTTAGCTAATCCGATAATTCTAAGCTAGAAACAGCACTCAAATCTACTTTTTAGAACAGTAAATCCTGATTAAAGAAATTGCTTCACTCCAAATATTAAGCTCTCCCTACCTGCCGCTATAATTGGAGTGAGTCAAAGTAGAAAGCCAATTGTTACAAGCCTATTTATGGCAAACTTTATAACACTTGCCCTCGCTATTATATCTGAAGACGCAACCTACGAGGAATATAAATGGCAAAAACTCGTGTGAGCATCTGTTTGCTTTTGCTCTTCTTATCGCTATTCACAACAATGTCCGCTCTGCCTGTTGAGGCAAGAGACGAGAGTTTAAGACTTGAATCTTTTGCAGTAAAAGAATACAAACAATGGAGCAGCTATAATCCTAGCTACACATTTAGCCAGTCAGGTGATAGCGTTCTACGGATGATGTCCAATGATCCTGGACTTGGTGATGCCTATGCTTTTATGCATCTGGACAGAGATTATCTTGACGGAAAAAAGTTAAGAATCTCTTGGAGGTGGTACTATGATTGGACCGGGGACTATGTTGATCTTGCGGACGTCTTCGTAGTCAACCATGAGCATAACAGAAAACTAATTAATTCTGGCGAGTTCCGAACTCAAGGCGACGCCGAACATCCAGTCACTGACTACATATATGTTACAGCTTGTAGCTACGCTACTACTAGCAATGGAGGCTGGGTCAATTGGCAAACCGATACTTCGGGCATTCTAGACTTGTCTAGCTTTACAAGCTCTGTCGTTACGATTATAATCAAAAACGTTGATTATTGGACGGCGGATACAGTTGGACTAGAAGTTGATTATTTGCAAATTTTGGACTCAAACAATAATGTACTAAAAACTTATCATTTTCAGGGTTATTCTTTCAAGGAAAGCGGCGGTTACTATTATGACTATGGCATCTTTAGACGAGCAAGTTTCATAACTTACGGAACTGAGGATTATTACGACATGAGTGCACCAGGCAATGAATACTACCTGTCCTCGGCTGTCGCTAGTTATCAAGACAGTCTTGTATACAATACTGGAAAATACCCAAGCGGATACCACAATAACGCTTTTGGCTCCTTGACTACAAACGATTATGTCCATAGCTATACAGTCTACACAGAGCAAGTCGCTGATTACTCATCGGTCTTCTACAAGGGCCACATTGCTTTTCTTGGCTATGAACCATTCTATTATTATTGTGATTATCCAGATTGTACACTTACCCATTATGGCGTATGGGCAAGAAATAGAAACTATGAACCGATTGAGGACTTTTCGATTGACGATGCAGTAAATTATGGAAGAGATGCAGCTGGTAGATTCTATGGAAATCATGACTTTGTATTTAACTGGGCTTGCGATCTTGGGTCTGAAGGGAGAATTGGCGTTTATAATCGAGCCCATAGCTCGGGTATTCTTCCCTCGTGGATGGACATCAGCCCCTCGGTTTTAAACGTTGGCACGAATCCTGCTCATGACGGTTATCTAAATCCAGATCAGAACGATCACGTGTATATAAGCTTCGATGGTGTTTCAATGTGGTATGATTATGAAGCGGAACTTTATAACTATGATTACGCACAGTTCGTAGCCTATTTCTATGATCGATTAATGAATGGCTATACTGTAAGACAAGCTCTAGATGAAGCGTCATATCTAGTAAATGGCGTGTCTTACCAGAGTTCTGACATTGGCTATGATGGTTACCAGATACCAGTATTTGGAGTTTGGCAAGATGGACGAATGCGTGTTTGGGGAGATGGCGACCATATTATGCCACATTGAAAGGAGTGACAAAAAATGCTGAATAAAAAAATAAAAATATTGGTTGTATTCGCCGTTCTTTTCATGGTTGGTATCGCTCAAATACCTATAATCTTATCGGCAACCGGGCAATCCGTGCCTGCAATTAATATATTATATTTTTTGAACGAAGTTGTGCTAATAGATACTGAAAGATACGATGTCGTAGAACTGACCGGACCTTTAACAGATTACAAGCGATTCGAAGGATTACCTTACACTTACGGTAAAATAGGTCTTTATTCAGAAACAAACAATTTAGAAGTTACTTACAGTTTTTTGGAAGAGACTTTGTTGTCCTGCCATATGTACATCCAATCTGGCGAAGTAAACTATTCTCAGCAACTCCCGCTTGAGAAGGCAAATGCTGCCTCACTCCTTCTTCAAAGATATGAATTTTACAGCGGGGATTCAAGGATAAGAGATATGTCAAATATACTATCAAACGCCCCGATTTCAAGTAATGAAACAATAGCTAGTGATAACATCAAACTTGAAGTATCAGACACTGGTCAATGGACTTCTTTTGACCTCAAAAGAACCTTTAACGGGGCAGACTATCCTGCGCTTACTTTGAGTTTCAGAGAAATGGATTTTTACGCTTTCGATCAAGTTATGAGCTATTACAAAATAGGTAACACAGACGTAAAAATAATGAAAACTCAAGCCATCGATATTGCTCTAGATAGAGCGGAAAGCTATTCGTATACATACAAAGACGAAAAAGTGGAAAACTTTGGAATCGTAAAGGAAACTATAAGGGCCGAGTTGGAAGTCATGGACAGATATCAGTCTTTTGAGTTGTATCCGCTCTGGAAGGTTGATTTGCCTTTAAACGAAACATACCCTGGATCAGCTACGTTCATAAGAGTGAACCTATGGGCTGATACGGGAGAAATAATAAACATTAGAGCACTCGGCATAAGTGGAGACTTTCAACCTACAAATTCAACTTCAGAATCATCAGAATCAACGCCACAAGCAACTGCAATAGCGGCATTGGAAATAGGAAACACGACAGCAATAACCCTTGTTGTAATCATCATAGGTGCACTAGCAATTGCTGGAGTAGTTATCATCAAGAAAAGAAGTTACCAAAATCATTTTCGTTCTTTTTAAATGCTTTCTTTTTAAAATGGTTATAAATCACCTTCAGCGAATGCCCACAAGCCTTTCTCCATAGTTAGACTCTGTTGAAGTAGTCCAATGGTGCATACCAGTAAACGGCTATTGGTTCTCTGCATTCGGGGTTTGGGCACGTCAACTCTTTTTCGATTAGCTTGCCATGGTAGCTTTAGGTATTGGTCTCTCGAAAGAGTACGCTGAATGTACTTCATCGGGCGGTTTAGCCTCGATGGTTTGGTTGCAGAAGGGGCACTCGAAAGCAACCATAAAGGCATCCAAGTCTGATAATACGTTTGAACCACTGTAAAAAGTTATTTATTAGACCTTAATGCTAAGTGATTGTAACGTTCCAGACGTAAACCTTAGAGTATTTCCCTTCATAATCAAAAGATGCATTCGCATAAATTATGTCCAGTTTCAAGCCGTATTCGTTTAGCAGTTTGTTAGCGGTCTCCAAAATCAGAGGCGCTTTTTCATCTTCAGGCCACAGCCCCCAGATGTTATCCTGCGTTATGTACTCATTTCTCCTCATGCCCCAACCATAATCTTTAGGTAAAACCAAAGCCACTTCACCGTTGACTCTACCGCCGTTCCCTCTGGGATTAGCGTTAGCATAACTCCAAAACTGCTCCATAGCTTCAAAGTGCTCTTCGGATA
>JAAZFA010000457.1 GCA_012511995.1 Thermoproteota archaeon
AGACTATGCGTAACTTTGTTGTTACTAAGAGTGCTTGGATTGAGAAGATGCGTGGAGTAAACCATGACGACCAACCTCGGAAGTATGAAATAACTGATAAGGGCATAGTTGTTTACGCTACTGAACCTATTACAGTTTGATTGATTCGTCCGCCAATTTATTAAAGAGAGACACAACTGAGGGATCAGAGTGCATCGTAGGGTAAAAGACTGCATATAGGTTGATGCCGTTTTCTCTTAGGTAGCCCATTTTGTTTACTATCATGCTATAGACTGCCTCTGCACCAAACAACTGAATTAGTAAGGACAGATGTAGAAATACTACGGTGCAGCCTTTGTCTGTTTTTTGGCATTGGCTGGTCGCTTGGAATAGCGTAGAGCCGATTTGGGCTAAACCCATTGGAAGTACAATGAACTCTGCCTTTACTTTTTGAGCGCTTGAAGAGAAAAGATATACTGATACTTTTTCGGGGTTGATCCATTTAATCGCTCGGAGTTCTTTGTGTGGAAATACGTCTTGGAAAGCGAAGATAATGGTTTCAACGCCCTCTCTGACGTTTTCTGAGGTTTTTTCCTTCACCCAGTTTGCTTCTTTTAGAGCAGAGTTCAAATTCTCTGTGGACATAAGCAGTTTCAAACCTCCTTCGTCACCATAACCTGCTTCAGGAGCTGGGTACCTTCTTGCCTGAGCTTTGTCAGCTATAATCACAAAATCATATTCTAATATGCCGATTAGAATGATAACTTTGGCTGTGACTGCAAATGCATCCTGCATCCATCCCAAGTTACTTAATATGAGGTTTGTTAAGTATAATAGAACCCAGCCTATAGCCAGTTTATCGGTGCTTCTTCCAAACAATAGTCTATGCTGGAGTATAGCGATTGCCACAAATAGAAAAAGTATAGTAACGCTGATAAACTGTAGAATACCCTCGGAAACTATTCCCCATAGAAATAGACCAGCTGAAAGAAAGAGGAAAGCTATCCCCATGCTGAAAGTAACTATGACCAGCTTAGTTTTGCATAATTGCCAAATACCTACGACAAATAAGATTGATGCGGCAAAGTACAGTAATTGAGCGACCAATAATGGGGCGCCTAAAGCCCTTATCACTATTTCGAAGCCGTAAATCAAGAAACCAGCGGCCCAAGCATAGTGGAAAATACTGCTAGTGATTAGTTTTTTAACTGCATAGTAAGTGATAATGAGGCCACATACAATTGTAAAGACACCGTTTAACAAGAGCAGCAGCAGATTTGCATCAATCAGAAGGTTCAGCTCCCTGATTTCGTGCTACTGTTTGTCACAGATAAAAGTTGACCCAATTCCTCGTCACTTATGTTGACCCTGCAGACTTTTGCGAATGTTCCTCCTTTTTTGTTCTCAAGATAGTTGACAAAAGTGTTCTTTGGCAATAGCGTTAGCTTCATGGGAGTATATGCAAAAGAGTCTGACACCGATTTGTAATCCTTGTTGTGCGTATAGAGGTATTGATGGATTTTTCCTTCTATTTGCTGTTTGGGTCTTTTGTCCATTAGTTCTATATAGAATTGTATGTATTCGTGACCTCCATCTGTTTTGATTTTGGTGGTGAATTCTACTATTTCAAGTCCTATCGCTCGAAAAGCTTCCAGTAGTTCTGTCTCGCCTATTCTGGTGAAGTTCATTATCGATAGGGTGGCGTCGAGTCGTGAGTGGTATTCGAATACTGGGAAGTCAGTGTTGATTATATTGTCTCCTTTGGCTATGCATTTGAAAGAGTTTGTGGTGTCATATCTTGTGAGTTCTCCCACCAAGTCTGTGTAGATCAGGCGGTAGATTTTTCCAACTTCTACTTCGTCTAGTCCTATGGTTTTTTCTTGGCTTTTGTCGCTGTTGTAGGGTATGAATTCGAAGATGCCTCTTCTAGGGTCAAAGATGAAGCCCATGGAGTATTGGACCGAGGGTATGCTTGGTGAGACAGTTTCAGTAGACGAGTAAACTGTTTTAGGGATTGTTCCCGTAAATTCTGCGATTTCTGCTTTATGTGTTCTGGCAACTAGGTCGTCCATTAGGATTAGGCCTTTGAGTTTTATGGGTTCTTTTATTTGAGGGATTATCTGTGTGATTAGTGTTGATGCCGTGAGCCAGGCGGCGTTAATTACTTTGTAGTTTAGGATGAAGTAGTCTACTTTTTCTTTGTATGAGAGGTTTATGTTGGGGGTTAGTTTTAGGAATGGAACTGTTTTTGCTTTGGAGCCTGCGGTGAACATTGTTCCCGATAGGTATGGTGCTGGGCCGACGTTGAGGTAGAATGTGTCGCCGTATTCTAGTGTGATTTTTTCTCCATCATGGAATAGTGCGCAGATTACTGGTAGGGCTGTTTGCCTTAGCACCTTTTTTATAGCGGTGCGAGGGATTAGGAATGATTTGTTTTTGCCTGTTGTTCCGCTTGTTTGGATTGTGACGTATTCTTCGAGTGGGTACATGAAGGCGTCGGGTGATGGGTTATCATAGAAGGGTGCATAAAAGTTATAGTCTGTAAAGGGCAAGTCAGCAAAGTCGGTTTTGATGTTGACACCGAGTTTTTTGCCTATCGCAGTTTTTTCAAGCATTTCAAGTTTTTTACTTAGTATGCTTGTTTGATTTTCAAGCGCTGTTGATAAGGGGATATGGAAGGAGTTGAAAGCACTTGCTTTCAGTTTTTCTAAAGTGAATTTACCTATAGCTGGAATCTGCATCAGTCTTTCAAATACACCCACTGCACCCACGCTCACACAAGCCCTCTTTTTAGGTGGTTTCTGCATTAAAGCTTTGCTAGTAGTCAAGCTGTTTTATGGCAAATCTTATATGGCAATAGAGTAGAATAAGGC
>JAAZFA010000080.1 GCA_012511995.1 Thermoproteota archaeon
ACCTACCTGCAACTCAAATTGCAGAAATGCGCAAAGACTTCTATAACAAATTTTATTCGCCAAAGTATATTTTACGCCAGACGGTTAAAGGCTACTTTGCAGGGAATCTCTACAGTAAAATCATGGTGCGTACCGCTGTGAATTATATGCTATGGCGATTGATGAGTCGTTTTAAAGGTTAAGCTTTTTCACCATTTTTCCGATGACTAAAGCACACTCATCTGTCGTTACATACGCCACACGACTGCTTCAAGGTAGATGATTATGGTGGGGCAAAACAACAGGTAAAGTGTTTTTGCGCAAATTTTTGGAATAGTTTAAACCATAGATAGGAGTAATTAGTTCGTTGCCTCCCAGATATTGGAGATAAGATTTTTACGGAACCATTATGACACTATCGAGTGGTTTTAAAACTAAAACATGAGGAAACATAGATGACAAAAACCTCTGAAGTTTATGATTATAGAGAAAACTGGCCACCTTATACGTACAGGGATTATCCTGACATAAAGCCTGAAGCCTACAAGTCTTTTATAAAGTTCTTAAACACAGAAAACACCTCAGGCAAACTTATGGAGCTACAGCCCTGGGTTTCTGTATGTGACTCCAGATGCGCATTCTGTTATTTCCCAACAACTGCATCCAATAAGGTAGAAATCGAAGAGTATTTGGATTTACTAAAAAAAGAATTAGCGATGTATGCAAAAACTAAGTACGTGAAAACAAGCGTTTTTGATGAAATAGTTTTGGGTGGTGGAACCCCCAGTGTGTTGAGTGCCGAACAAATCATAGACTTACTTAACTTCTGCAAAGCAAACTTCACCACAAACAGTGAATACTTCATCAAAGTATCAGGTTCATCTAAAACGTTAGCTTTACAAAAAATTAAGAAATTAGCAGATTACGGTGTCTACCAAATAGACATAGGAGCACAAACATTCGATGATAAACTAAGAAAAGCTCTATGTTTGCCTGATAGTGCTGCCGATGTAGAAGAAGCAATAAAGTATGCACGAAAACTGGGCTTAGTTGTTTGCGTAGACCTCATGTATAACTTGCCAGGGCAAACCATGGAAAGTTGGAAAGCCACCCTCAAAAAAACTATCAAGTTAGATGCAGAAGTTGATGCATATTCACTGCACGTAGACCCCGGCACCATTCTTGAAAAGATGATAAAGAACGGCACCGCCCCACCACAAGGCAACGCAGAATATGAGAAGCAGATGTTTCTCACCGCACACAAGATGCTCATTGAAGCAGGCTACAAAGCTGTGGGGCATGACCGTTATAGTCGTGTCGAGTGGCACATGCGGGAAAACTGTCTTAATAACTGGCCATGGGGAGGCATCTTAACCACAGGTGCAGGGTGCTTCATGGGGTATTTACAAAAATTCTCTTACTCAAACATAGAAAATATCACCGATTACATGGAAACTGTACGGTCAGAAAAACTGCCCATTTGTAAACTTTCAGAATCTACCGTTGAGGATATGATGCGCCGCACTATGACAAGACTCTACCTAAGGTTACCGGTAAGTAAAAAAGAATTCGTGGAAAAATTCAATACTACACCAGAACAGATATTTCCTCAGCAACTTGCCAAGCTTCAAGAAAAGGGATTAATCGAAATTGACGACCAAGAAATCCGTACTACCAAGCTGGGCGAAACCTATAAAGGCAATATAGCTTGGGAATTTGCGCCTAGCCAACAAATAAAATAGCATTTTTATTTTGCTATTTCTTTTTCTTTAAGACAGAAAAAGAACGGTTTCTTCTTCAAGTTAGTCAAAACAAAAAACCAAAAACCACATAAATGAGTATGTAGCGACGGATAATATACTTATGAAGTTAAAACTATTTTTAAAAAAGTGAACAAAGCCTAAAAACAGTATTTAAAAAGAAAAGAAGTGGATTTATTGATGCCTCATCGGCTGCAAACCATACCAAGTCATAACCTTAGCCAATATCGGAACGATAACACCTAAAGCAATGCTCGGTACAAAATTAATCAATAAA
>JAAZFA010000081.1 GCA_012511995.1 Thermoproteota archaeon
CGATGGAAGCATTAAAGGATACTGCTGTGATAAAGCAAACTGCCCAATAAGGGCTGACGAATCTAAACTCGATAAATGCTTCAAAGAAACTGTAAAATCAATCTATGAATTTCGCAACAAGTTCATCCATGATTTGCAGTTACCACCCATAGGAAATAGCGTCCTTTATGAAGTACAAAACAAAGGCAAATACACAACTGCAGAATTAACAGCAACTGAGATTAAACCAGTAATCGAAGGTTTAATTAAAAAATTCTTTGACAACTACCAACTATCCATTAAAACAAAAAAAGACAAGCAAAATAAACTCGGTTAATGCATCAACCTTTTAGTAATATACCTTTTTTCTTGGAGAAAACGTTTTAAGGATATTATCGTTACTTTGTGATGAAAAATATATGTCAATCAATATTCGCCGTGTATTAATTGAAGCATTAAAGGCTCGTGAAACCCCTCTTGTCGAACTATCTCAAGCACTCTGTTCAGCCAATGGTGTTGACGAATGCGATATAACAGTAACTGACGTAGACGTCAAAACTGAAACCGTGAAAATGACCGTGAGAGGAAGCAACATTGAATATAATCAAATTCTAAACATACTACAAGATAACGGTGTTTCAGTTAAAGGCGTAGACGAAGTTAGCGTATCAAAAGCTAAGCAAACCCTACAAAGACCACAGTCTCAATGATTAATTAAAGATTAAATGAGCCAATCTAACAGATAACCTATAATAAAGGCTAGAATCCCGAAAATAACCATTCTAGCTCCTTTTTTATAGGGATTTGTTTTTCCAATTCGCCCCATATACACACCTGCACCGAATAATGTACTCAGAGCTAAGGTTACTGATACCCAAGCAGCTACTTCGATGGATAATAAACCAAAAGCAGCAAAGATAAAGGGAATAACCGTTACAGTAAATGAAAGCAAAGGTGTGGCAAAGTTGATAATAGTGGCGAGTATTATGGTGTTTTTAGCTGTCTTTTGAATGCTTGTATCTTGTAAATCTGTAAAAAGTGCTTTTTCTAAATCATCGATTTTTTTCTCTTGTTCTAAACTTTCAGCTTCATAAACACTCACACCAGTTGAAATTCCCAACGCAACACTAGTCGTTAACATAGTGACGACTATTATTCTCAATCCTGCATTTGCAGCAAATGCTGAACCAACAATTATACCCAATAACATGAAGGTTGAATCAAACAAGGTATTAATGAAGAATCTGCGAACTATAGGACCTACGCTATCTTTTTTTAGCGTTTCTCGAAGATCACTCAATTAATGCACCTTTCGGTAGAATCAAGATTGACATAGTAATAAGTTATACGGTGAATCGAACCTGACACGCAACCCACTTGAAAACCAAGAGAGACAACGCAAATAGGAAAAAAGACGCTTATCAACAACTTATTTACCTTATCAACATTGGGACTAAAGACACTAAACTACGGATGTATAGCATAATAAACCCGTAACCCACCAAGCAAATTATACAAACAAGGCTCTAACTTTGTAGAGTATTCAAACAGTCGCCTCTCAAAAGCTGCCTTTAGTCGCCAATACAAAAACTTGCCCACCCAAAAGTTGCATTCAAGCATAGTAAGCAACGCACCCACATTGTAGCTACCTACGATTTTAAAACCTATATCCTCAAGGGAATCAGCAACTTTTTTACTATCAAAATACAACTGCTCAGGGTTAATTTCAAGCAAATATTTAGTAGCTAAATTTGATTGCCAAAACGCGATCGCCAGTAACCCCTTCGGCTTAAGAACCCGGTAATACTCTTCAAAGACTTGTGACGTCTTATGGAAAGGTATATGGTCGATAGTACTCAAGTCTAGCACCAAATCAAAGTTACCAGAAATATATGGAATATTTTGACATGTAGCTTGAACTACGCCAGTTTTATCTAACCTAGCTTTCGCCAGATTACAAATGTTCTTCGATAAATCAAACCCATATGTTTCAATTCCCTCAAAATTATTCAAGATATCACGGGAAATTTCGACCCCTTCATTCCATAAATCAACCTTTAAAATCCTCAGCTTTTGAGCTAAAACCAACCGCCCAAGCGCCAATGACACTAACCGTTTATAGAATAAATGAATGTATTGATCGATTTGACCTTTTGATTTTTCATTTTTTGTTAGATAATCAATTACGTAATTGTCCCAATAGGCGGCAGTGTCTGAACAGATTGCGGCTCGGTTGTTTAAGTGAACATTGTTTTTTTTATAAAAAGAAGCTACCACGATATTATGCACCTGTTTAGAGGTCGCTATATCTAGTTACTTTATTGTTTTTTTGCCTTTATAGACTTATCCAAGCAAGCGCACATTAGAGCAAATGGCATGCATAACCCGGGTTGAATGCCTGTCAAACTGATAAGAGAAAGTTATTAGGTCTTAAGCGCTATTTTGCTTGGCAGATTCACCTTTGCTTTACCCTTTCCCTTAACACACACAAAACATTAAAAAACCTAAAAACTAAAAAACACCAGTTAAACACCAAAACCACACAAAACCCACAATAAACCAAAAA
>JAAZFA010000082.1 GCA_012511995.1 Thermoproteota archaeon
TAAACTCTGTATCTCCATAGAATCAACTAAAATGCCAGTTTCATTATTTATTATTGCATCTCTCAGTCCACCTACATTGTAAGCGACACAGGGCACACCTAAAGCGTTAGCTTCTATAACATTCAAACCAAAACCTTCCCTTATACTTGGATTTACTAAAACCCAAGCTCGACTAATTAAATCACGCCTTTGAGCATTACTTAAACCACTAAAAAATCGTATACCCGGTCCAGCCATACGCATTAATTCATCTTTAAAAACACCATCGCCTATCATCCAAAGCTCCGCAGTAGGGAAACGCTTACGAATATATGCAAAAGATTTAACAGCGTGATCTGGCCGCTTTGCCCGCCTAAGACGACCTGCATAAACAACAACAGGAAAAGCCTCTTTTTCCGGAACTTCCTCAAGAGGATTAAAATTCAAACCTTCCGGAACAACAGAAACATTCTTGAACCCCAAATCAAGTAAATCACTACGCGAACTGTCCGAAACAGTTAGAGTGGGAATATTTACATAATTCTTAAGCCAGAGGTCTTCGAAAAAATATCGACCAAAATAGCTAATTGGAAAGGGCATCTCATAAAACCAGTACTCACGGGCTAACTGATGGATTAAACACACAATTTTTTCGCCATTACAAACAAATTTTGGAGTAAAAAAAGGGCGTGTATTAACTTCATCAATCACTAAATCATAATTTTCTTTAGAAAAAATTTTCTTATAAATCTTTTTTGCATGACTATAAACAGAATATTTTCCGCCACTACGCACAATATGTATTCCATCTAAAACTTCTTCAGATTTACAATTCTGAAATTCAGATGTAAATAAAGTAACTTCATTTCCAGAATTAACCCATCTTCTGGCTATTTCATAAGTAAAAACTTCTGCACCGCCCATAGCGGGGTTTAACCAGCAACGCCAATTGAACCAAAGAACTTTAAGCCCCACTACAAAACCTCAAAAGGTTATAGAATACATTTTTTGGAAATAGAGGAACTCTCATACCAGCGAATAACTCTAAGCCTATATGCGATTCCCAGTAAATCGATGAACATTCTAAATAATTCTTTAACATTAAATGAACGCTCGATTCGCATATTCACTGGTAACTCAACAACCTTCAAATTAAAAAGTTTAGCTACAGTCAACAACTCTACATCGAACGCATAACGTTTAACAGCTAACCTAGGAAAGATGTTAACAAATACATTACGCCTGATTGCTTTGAGTCCAACTTGAGTATCCTTAAGTTTCATTCCGGTGAATAATCTTACAAAAAAGTTAAAGCCATGACTTAAAAATCTACGGAACAAAGGCATATTAACTATTGAATCCGGATGCCACTTAGAACCTATTGCTATATCACAAGTTTTCAGTGCCTCGACATATTTTGAAACAGTCCCCAAATCTATCTCCATATCACTATCAGCAAAAACAACAATATCGCCTACAGCTTGCATAAAACCGTTTTTGACAGCATCACCTTTTCCAAAATTCTTTATTGAACGTAACACTTTTACGTGACCATTTCGCTTCGCAAAAGTCAAAGCCTTCTCAAAAGTTTTATCTTTACTACCATCGTCTACGACAACTATTTCATATGGCAAAGATCCTTTAGCAACTTCGTCAATAGTGAACAATGTAGATTCAATAAATTTCTCTTCGTTATGTGCGGGCACAACAAATGATAATTCAACAGCACCCATCAAGAAACTACCTCTCCAACAGTGTTTGAGTCACGGTATTTAACAAAACATATTAACTGCAAAACAACCCCAAGTGACAATGCAACAAAGGCCGCTACAGATATTTTTTCGGCTAAAGAAAATAAACCAAAGGATAAATCCGCAGCGATAAATAGTATAAGAAAAATAAAAGCTATTATGAAGGGTGCGCCCCAATTCTTTTCAAAATATCGCTTAAGTTGAGTAACCACAGCTTTGTTAACTGAGTATATTCTAAGCGCACAGTACAATTTTGTAAGCCCTATTGGATTCAATGTGCTGATAATCTTAATAAACTGAACTATTCTAGGTCGATAAAAAGTACAATAATAACCGTTAATTTTTGATGTTGGAACATACCTTGAGTCAAAAAAATAGCACCTAACATAAAATTCAGGTTAAAACCGGAAAATGAAGATAAATCTACTTTAACAATCAATTGAACCGCTCCATGGCCAGATTTTTATTCACCAATAAAGATAAGTCACTAAAAGAGCGAGAAATTGGTTAAATTGGTAAAACGCATAATATACTACATAAAACTATTGTCCGTTTTTACTATAATTGTTTATGCAGCAGATTAGTTCTAAATATGCAGATAAGGTCAAATTAAAAATCGGTTTTTAGCAGAAATAGTATATAGATTTTGAGCGCATCCATGGATTAGGTTAGCAAGAGTAAAACCAACTGAGCGCATTACCTTTGAAATGTGATTTTTGGTCGCATATTCAATTATAGTTATTACATAAACTAAACGAATAGTTAGGTCTATACTGCGAATCAATTTAGAA
>JAAZFA010000458.1 GCA_012511995.1 Thermoproteota archaeon
AATCTGTTTGAATATTTAAAATAAGCAAAATAGCTCAATACAGATTACATTAAAACATTAGTTTAAATATGGCAAAGAACACGAGTTTGATACAAAATGCACCCGGTAGCCTTGTTCCCGTTTGTTGTGTGAACACCCTTGACGTTTCCCATTTGTTCCGTGTGCAGGGGTGAACACCCCATCCGTCCTTGGCTAAAATGTCTGAGACTGACTGCGAAAAAACAAAAATCAGAGACTAATTTCAGATTAACCTATTTCTTGTAACCACATTTGGGGCAAATACCATTTTCATTTAACGCAATACCGCACAGAGGGCAACGATCAATTGTATTATTGAAATCATAATCTTGGGATGCGGCATTGGCACCGCTAGTAAATGTAATCTTTGCAATGTTGAGCTTGTCCTTTAGTAAATCATATACAATCTTGATCATTCCTTCAACAGTCATGGTTTCTAACGTAACAATTGATAAATATATATAATTGCTGTCAATCTAGAGTAGGAACGTTTACAAATATTTATATTGCATTACTCTGCAATGCTCTACAACTATAGCTTGCATAACAAATATTGCAATTGCGCCGATCCCGAGAATAAGCCAAAATAACATATTTGAGGAATCTCCCGTCTGTGGATTCGGGGCAGGGTTGGAGTCGGAACCTGAAACGACTATCTTTATAAAGGACCCCGGCTTTGCCCAGATGGTGTTTGTTTCGTCTGTAAAGGCGTAATAGCCTGCATAGACGGATTCTTCACTATGCTCGCTTTCCTCCACAGGAATTCCTTTCATCCGCAGCGGCGTGTAAGCGGTGATTTTGCCGTCGGCTTTTACCATCGCTCCTACGACAGGATCAACTAGATCCCATGCCGATACGCTGATGCCCGTACCGTCCTTTCCCTTGGAGGTCACATTACCACGCAGCTGCACCATTGCTCCTACTGCGGATACCGCGGTTGCGCCCTCATCCATTACCGTTAAAAAGTTCAGAAATTATAGGCAAAAACAACGAGATAATAAACTTAATAATCTTGTAAATCAGAACTTTACAGCATCTAAACCCAATCAGATATGGCTTTCTGACATTACGTATATTCAAACAACTATGCATGGCTGGACATATCTCGCTAGTGTTTTAGATGTTTGCACTCGTAAAATTGTAGGGTATCATTACAGCAAGAAAATGAATAAATCCCTTGTTATTTCATCTCTGAGTAATGCTTATAGTAATCAAGGTTGTCCTTTTGACAATGCTCCTATGAAAGCTTTTCATGCCCTACTAAAAAAAAAGGTATATATTTGCCATTATCAAACTTTTGAGCAGGCTAAGCTTTCTCTATTTGAATACATTGAGGGTTTTTATAACAGAAACCGCATCCATTCTGCTATCAATTATCTTACGCCCATAGCCTTTGAAAAAGCTTGTTTTGCGTCTTAATTTTTCGCACTTTTGTGTCCATTATATTGACATTGGTCCAAGCAGCAACGAGAGCACTTTACTTATTACTTTAAAATTGCGTTTGATAAATTCACCTTTCTTTTGCTTTTCAAAATATCTTATTTGTTCTTTGCCAAGTAATATATAAAATGTAAAATCTATAGGAAAAGGAACTCAATCCCTCACCCTTGCTGGAAATATGCCTCTGTGAAATATGTAATATTTTGCGCCCTCTATGGGGGATTCTGCCTTTGAAAGGTCGGGCACAGCGAAGTTATGCATACCGTTACCGCCGTATGTTGTACCTATAAGTGCAAATAGTGCTTGGTAAGAGTTGATATTTAGCGTTTTTCCGTCGCAAGGCATAAGCTGCATTAGTCGTAAATCATCCTCGTCAAGGAACTTGCCCAGCACAATTTCTCCAATATAATAATCCCTATTCAAATATCCGTGGGAATCAATCGGATGCTCAATATAAGTAATGCCATTAACAGAGCTTACGCTAAAGTCGGGGTTTTCCCTCGGGATATCACCCTCTAAATTGATGAAATAACGAATATGATCCCTTGCGGGCGTGATTATGCTTGGGTAGTTGGGCAAAGAAAATGTGCCGCTGTTGTCAAGGGCGGGCTTGCCTAGTAATTCGTAGAGCTTTGTATGCTCGCTTGCTTTTAATGAGCTCCCATCGACGCATTCCCTATAACCTTCAACGGACCAAGGATAAGGAAATAGACTCAGCTCACCTGTTGCATATTCATCAGGCAGATACGCATTCTTTATTGTGTAAGAATCGGGAAAGGTTTTATAAATAACCGGAACATTAACTTTTTCAGAAACAATATCCGATGCCCAGCTTATCACCTCACTGTCTTTGACAATCTGAAGAATCCGCTGTTTTCCCAGTAGCTTGCCTTTATACATAAAAGCAAAAACAGGTAACTCCGACGATTCAATCCCAAGCTTCTGAAGATTTTCTGTATCAGAACCCACCTCATATTGCTTGAGTTCATATTCCCACTGAGTTCCCACCGACTCAGTCATCGTGCTCATCTCCGGCATGCTTGTTCCTTCTGAAACGATGAGAAGAAGAACGGGTTCTGAAGATTTGGTCACCTCTGAGTCAAAGTCTGTAACTACAGGCATCAGGGTTCCCCCTAAATTCGGAGGCGCGCCTAACAAAAGGTCGTCCTCACCGTCAGTGTTTTCCTGAAGGTGGCAGAAAATCAATATACTTGCAGTTGCAAGCAATACGGCAGCCAAAAAACCTATGGTAAGAAACATCACGTTCGTCTTATTAAAGACGAGTTTTCTCTTTTCTTTCTCTGCACTTTCTTTTTTCATATGTAATCCCTCATCATTCTATCTTACTTAATATAGTTGCT
>JAAZFA010000083.1 GCA_012511995.1 Thermoproteota archaeon
CCAGAATCAGACATAGACTTCGTAGTATATGGCACCGAAAACTTCCGTAGAGTAGAGCAAACTATGCAGATACTTGCGAACCGAGGTATTGTCAGCTACATTGCAGGTAACCGCATTGAAGCAGCACGTAAATTCGTTGGTAAATACAAGGGAAAAATCTGGATGTACAATGCCACCAAAAAACCAGAAGAAATAAAGAAAAAATATGGTGATTGCACTTACATGCCACTTGCTCCAGTACGCTTCCATGCAACCATCTGTGATGACACAGAAACCATGTATCGCCCTGCAATCTACAAGATTTCCAACTACAAACCCATGGATGCACAATCTGAATTAGACGTCGATAAAATTCCATTACAGGTAGTCTCAAACATAGGTTGCTATAGAAACGTTGCAAGAGTGGGACAGCAAATTAAAGTTGCAGGTACACTTGAGAAAGCCGCCTCAACCAAAGATGGGTCAGTATTCTACCAAGTTGTGGTTGGCACCGCTACTTCAGAAGAAGAGTACATATGGCCAACTTAAACTTGCGCGATAGGGACGCCGTGCAAAGCAGCGAAGGCATAATTTTCCGGGTCTTTGGCTACTCGCATCCGGCAAGTGCATACCTGTGTGATGCAGAATATGCCAGCACTATCATTTTTCATTCAACCGATCCTCGAGCGCCACGTGAAGGCAGAAACGAACTGTACTACAAATTTTATAACGACGAGGGTATGAAACTTGTTAGAAAAAAATATTCCCATTACTTAGTTAACCACGAAATGCTGGGCATAAAACTCGTTGGTATACCACAGAATCTGATTGCAGAAGTACGGCAACCGCAATCGCGTTTAAAGGAGTTATTAAAAAAAGGTCCTACAGATCAACTATTATCCGCTATGATACGTGTTCTAGATCTTTCGTCTCAACAATCAAACGTTTCTAAAGAAAATTTTGGAGTTTTCGGCTCCATGCTCCACGGATTTCACCATCCTAAATACAGTGACATAGACTTTATCGTCTATGGAAAAGAAGACAACCGTAAGATACGGGAAACAAATGCAGAATTGTATGCTGCGTCTAATTCAGGACTCAGCAACGAATTCGAAACTGTTGATTCTATGAAGGGAAAACGTTGGCTATTCCGAAACTTCACCGTCCAAGACTTCGTTTGGCATCAGAGGCGAAAATACATCTATGGTTTATACGACGACCGCAAGAATAGTGGCAGGATCATCAAAGCTGAGTTTGAACCAGTTAAAGCATGGAATGAAATTAAGAATGAATTTGATTCAACCGTACGTATTGTGCAAAAGGGTTGGGTGAAGCTCAAAGCACGCGTTGTTTCAGATGACGATGGCCCCTTTATTCCCTCAGTTTATGGAATCGAACCCATAGAAGTTCTGAGTGGACCCAGAGAAGCGATCGAAACAAAACGGGTATTTAGCTATATGGAAGAGTTTCGGCAACAAGTACAACGTGACGAGGCAATAATCGTCGAAGGTAACCTCGAAAAAATCCAGTCACCTATCGATAGTTTTTTACAGGTTACGTTGACTTATTGTCCACGTTACTATGAGCAGGTACTAAGAGCACTGCATTAATGACTTAGAACCATGTAGTCTTGTGGCTTATTTCCCAAGATTAACCGGTAATACGTCAAACCATTTTTCTTATTTGTGACTAACTCTGCTTTTCCCTGTGCCTCGATTCGCTCGTTTTCGAAGGCATGTTGACAGAATCTACCTCTAAAAGAAACAACTTCTGTAATATGCTCTAATTCAGGGCCCGCAAGTACGGCTACATTGCAAATTTGATAGTTGCAAGGTGTAAAAAGTGCATTTTCACTATTGACAATGGTGGCTTTGATTTTACAGTAACCGCTGTTCTGGTAGCAAACGTCGCCATATTGTTCGTTCTCGTCGTTCCAGTCTTTAAGGAAGCGCACAAAATAGTCTGTGCCCATAAACATTCCTTGAAAAGCCTTGCGATTTTCGACTTTTTGAAAGTCTTCAAAACTCATTTGTGTATCTTTTGAACGAAAGTCAAAAAGAGTTCTTAATTCTGTTTGGGTGTAAGCTTTAAACCCTGAATCTTCAATTAAACGAAGTTCTTGGAGTGTTTTGTATGCTTTGCGACTGTTTTCTTCTCCGTAAACCAATGGATCGATGTCTGAGGTGTCTATAGTTAAACCAGCCATTATGGAGCCTGAAATTCCGATTGCAGACCAGGGGATATTCGCTTTTTCCTTAAGGGTAACTGCAAGCTTGAGCGCTTTTGCTTCTAATACAGTGAGGTTTTTTGCTGCTCGAAGCTGTACAAGTTTTTCAGCTGGCTTATAGAGTTGAACAATTTGATCGGTAGGAACTTCACACATGGTTTCTCCGAAGACTACGTCATAAACGACTAAATCCGGATGGTTCTTCTGTAAATACTGGAATCTATCCCTTAAACTGTAAACTTTTCCATAGGTCGTATCATTGCCTTTTCGTGCACCATCTGTTGAGGGAATAAACCGTGGAAACGCAATTATTTTGTTCTTAGGATGGACAGTGCCTTTAACATCAAAAACCACGTTAGCGCTTGTTCTAATTAAATCTCCTTCACGTGCCCTCATTTCATTACCGTCCCTGGTTGTATCTATTTTCATTTGTTTGTAGATTTTTACATAACGTTAATAAAGTCTTTTTGGAGTCCTAATAGAACGACGCATAAAACATGAACAGCAATTGTAGTATCAAAGCAAAGCACATACAAAGATGTTTACAGCTAGCAATCATACTAGAAGTCAGCGCTGACAAACCAGGCAACGTAAACTTGGTCGTGGACTTTGAAGGCACTAGAATCGAGCACTTCCTAGC
>JAAZFA010000084.1 GCA_012511995.1 Thermoproteota archaeon
ATATCAAAAAAACAGGCATAATCAGAATCAGCACCCTTAATCATAATATCAACCACCCGCTTGTTTTCTAATGAATACGAGGCGTGATTAGGGACTATGTCTTGCAACCAACCTAAACCATGTTTTGGGACCTCTTGCATAAGCGCTTCAAACTCAGACCTACCACCAAGTTCTTCATTGACAACATTTGGGTCAGTTATATCATAACCATGCAGGCTACCGCGTTTAGCTTGAAAAATCGGTGAAGCATAAATATGAGAGATACCCAGTTGACAAAAATAAGGAAGAATAGCTTTTAGATCATTAAAAGTAAAGTGTTTATTTAATTGTATACGATAAGTTGCCGAAGGTACGCCCAAGGGTTAATCCAACCGTATTCCAATTAAATCACAAAGCTCAGAGAATGCCATTACCCATGCCTGGGTATGCTCATCGCTTCTTTCTTTGAGTACTAGATATTGATTACGCGAAAGTTTAAACGCCACATTTTGCGATTGCCAAAGGTTAAGCTTGATTGGCAGTTGCTTAACGATGCGTATCAGTGAAGTGACCCATTCTAGTATTGATAGGTTTTCAGGATTGTTTGATAACTGTTTTAGTTCAAAGTCGATTTTTTCGCTAGCTTTAAAGCCTAAGAGATCAGAATCAAGCGTAACTGAAAGGTGCTTTGAGTCATTGATCAGTTTCTGTAACTGTTCCAAATCAGTATCTTTAGCATCCAAAAGAGCACCAATTTTTAGATTAAGAGTAATTTCAGCAGCGGAAATCAACGATTTAGGTGAAGGTAAACGATTTTCCTTCATGAACCGCAACATTGCTGAGTTATCGTGGTAAACGATTTCATAGAGTTCTCTTGCTTTCTTCTGACCATCTGCAACGATGTAATCAAGGATCAGGCATTGATCGTCTCTAAAAAGATTCTTGAGTGAATAAATATTAGGTCCAAAATATTTTGACAGCCCAACAATAATCTCATTAATTTGACCTTTATCAAAATGCGCAACAAGTGTCTGGCGCATTGTTTGAAATGCTTCCTCAGTCAGATCAACCTTGACACCGCAAGTTACATTATGATCCCCTAGCCAGATCGCAGCACAACTAAACAATTGCTCATCTAAAGTGATTAGCGAGAATATTTTAGAACGGTTAAGTATAAACCGAAATTTCCCATCATCCCACCGCTCTATACTTTCGGGCGTTATCTTAAAACAAGAGTCATTAAACGCAGATTCTGTGGGGGTATTTTGTCTAAAAAGTTCAGATATCGTGTTTTGTCCACTAATTTTAGCTAAATCAACGATTGCTGGTTTGATAAAAAATTCGTATATCTTTGCGCCATTTTGAAATTCGGGTATATTGCTTGGTGCCTGTTCGAGTAAGCGTATGTAATGGCGCTCTAGGTCAACCCCAAACAGCTCCTTAGCCAGCTGCATCGCTCTAGCCGCATACATAATCACCTGAACGGTTTCTATACCGCTAATTTCATCAAAAAACCAACCACAACTCGTGTACATTAACATAGCATGCCGTTGCATCTCTAAGAGTTTAAGCACCCGGCGCTTCTCAGCACTATCCAAAGATTTCTTTGCATGTTTAGAAAAGAAAGAATCAAGGCTTTCTTTGGACCGATTTAATATTACAGCTATGTAGTCATTTCGAGCTTTCCACGGGTCAATAAGGTACTGAGTTGATTGTTCCTCAAAACATACGACTAATTGGTCCCGAAGCCAATCCATCGCCTCACGTAGCGGCTTGCGCCAAGCCTGATTCCAACCAGGATGCCCCATATTGTCGCCACAATCGTTTCTCCAACGCTCCACACCATGTATGCAACTCCATGAAGTATTCTCTACAATTTGAACCTCAAACCTTGGCGGATGAATCGATAAAAACTCACTGTAGTTTGTCAGACGAGCAATATCGTTAGCAACAATATAGTAAAGACAGTAGGCGAGCGTCATGTCGCCGTGGGGGTGATGATGACCGTAGAGTTCACCGTCGCTTGCAACACTTTCAATCCATGTCTCGCCGCCGCTTTTACCCTGCAGTGAGTTAACTAGACGCTTTGCAAAAGCCTCCCCATTCTCAAGCAACTTTCCAAAAGCAATGTCGCTAGCTGTACGTTTATCATAGAAAAAGATATTAATCGACCGTCCAGAAGACAAATTACATAGGTAACATCTTCGAGGGTCAATTTTGCTATCGCTTACATCAACCCATTCAGTCTCACCTATTTTACGTATTTTAAGTGCTTGATGAGGTGATAAAATTGTGAATTTAACATCATTTTCAGCTAATACCTCAAGAGTTTCAATATCCACTGCCGTTTCAGGTAACCACATACCTTCAGGAAACCTGTTAAAACGAAACTGAAAATCATATAGCGCCCATTTTACCTGTGTTTCCTTGTCATGGCGACTAGCCAGAGGCATAATCATATGGTTGTAGACTTGCGAAATTGCTGAACCATGACCAGAAAAATTGTTTATACTTTCTTTGTCAGCATTAATAATGGATTCATACACTTGGGGTTTATGTTTTTCCAACCAATAGAGCAAAGTAGGACCAAAGTTGAAGCTAATACGACTATAATTGTTTATTAAACCGACTATTCGCCAGTTAGAATCCATTACTCGACTAACAGTATTCGGAGCATAACATTCAGCGGTTATACGTTCATTCCAATCATGGTAGGGTTGTGCTGATTCTTGGTATTCAACTTTTTCTAGCCAAGGGTTCTCTCTAGGTGGTTGATAAAAATGACCGTGGATACATATGTAGTGTTCAGTTAAACGATTTACCCTCCTTGGAGTCTTTTAAGAAAACAGCAAAATTGAATGGTAAAAGATGATGGTCATCACCTTTTACCGCAAAAAAGGGAAGTGTTGAACCCTGACCAGCCCATTTACAATCGGCTGAATCCAAGATTTTAATATACGCATTATCCTCGAATGGAAAAGAATAATTAACTGGTTGAGCTGCGCAATTAGCAATAATACCCGCTTTCTCATTACCGCTTTCTTTATGAATAAAAAGAACATCATCCTGAACTTGGACATGCCTGATTTGGCGGTTAGGTTGACATTTGAAAACTGGATGACGCCTTCTTAACTTAAGTAACATACGATAATAAGAAACAAAATTCAATCCACGTTCTGAATAGCGTTTTTGCCAATCTAGCTTAGACTTCTCAAACGTCTCCATGCTCAGTGGATCAGGAACTTCACCTTGCCAGTGAAAATGCTCAAACTCTCGCTTGCGCCCCACTCGAACGGCTTCAGCTAACTCTTTATCCTCATAGTCGACAAAAAATAAAAACGGAGATGTTTCACCAAATTCTTCACCCATAAAAAGTAAAGGGACATACGGCGATAGCAGCACTATCCCAGCGGCTAGCTTAGCTGCTTCAAAACCGGCGATAGTGATTAAGCGGTCACCTTTAAGCCGGTTGCCTACTTGGTCATGATTCTGCGAAAAAACTATGAACCTATCAGCGTTAATCCAACGAAGTGACTCTCCCGGTTTCCTACGCCTGTACCTAGGAATATTTCCTACATAGACATATCCATCTGTTAAGACTTCAGCAACGTCTTGCACGCTACCGAAATCCTTGTAATAGCCTTCGCGCTCGCCAGTCAAAAGAGCAAATAGTGCATGTTGAAAGTCTTCTAGCCATTGAGCCTCAAAACCACAGCCGCCCTCCTGTAGAGGAGCTAAAAGGGCAGGAACATTATAACCTGTTTCAGCCACAAGATGTACTTTAAAGCCGGTTGCATCAGCATATCTCTTAACATATTCATTCAATTCAACAAGAAAATGCTTTGGACTACTATCATGCATAGAAAGCACTGAATCTAGCCGTATCCCATCGATATGGTAATGACTAAACCAATGCAGCGTATTCTCTAAAAAATAATTACGAACACCTTCATTCTGGAGCCCATCAAGGTTTAAATTGGCACCCCAACGACCAACACTAGTTTCTGGAAAATATGGAGCATAACAGTTTAAGCAATTACCCTCCGGACCTAAATGGTTATACACAAAATCCACAAACAACGCCATACCATTCAGATGACACTCATTCACCAATTTTTTTAGATCATCAGGTCTACCGTAACTATTTTGGACTGCAAAAGGAAAAACCCCATCATAACCCCAGTTACGTTTACCAGAAAATTGAGCAATAGGCATCAACTCGATGGCGTTAACTCCAAAGTCTGCAAGTTCTTTCACTCGCTCGATAACCCCTAAGAATGAACCTTCATCCGTAAAGGTTCCGACATGCAACTCATAAAAAACTAGATCCTTGATCTCTAAACCACGCCAGTCTCGATCCTGCCAACGGAAACTGTCGTGATCAACAATCATCGAAGAACCAAAAACGCCATCCGGTTGATAATGTGACGCTGGATCAGGCTTAACTTCCTTGCCGTCCAACCCAAACATGTAAATAGTGTCGGATTCAAAACCCTCACCAGTATACGTCCAGTAGCCGCCACCCACTCGATCCATAGATAAATGTTGATTATCTGTCGGCAAAACAAGTTTCAAATGACGGTGGTTTGGAGCCCAGACTACGAATCGACAAACTCCATCTTGAAAATCAGCGCCAACACGCAAACCAAGCAGCTCCACTACACATAATGTTGGATCCAAGGCCTAATACGATTGAATAACTAAAGAAATACCGATATATCCCGTCGTTAAAAGCCTATAACATCAACCTTTATTATTGATAAGGACCTAAATAATACTTTGTCCTGCCGTATATGCAGATAAACTGTTTTTATTAGAGGTCTCACTCATGCAACGTGTCGATTTAAACCGTAAAATTGAGCTTAAAGATTACGAAGGAATAATTAAAGAAGGCCAAATAGAACTCCTGCAATGCCTCGGCGAAAAATTAAAAGGTAAATCTGTCACCCATGTCAACTCTACTTCTTTCGGTGGTGGAGTCGTAGAAATCCTTCAAAGCCTCGTACCACTTATGCGTGACGTAGGTTTAGACACACATTGGGAAGTTATCAAAGGTGACTTCGACTTTTTCAGCGTCACCAAAAAAATCCATAATGCACTCCAAGGTATGAATACCCCATTAACCAAAGAAGACGAACACCTATACTTAGAATACAATAAAATGAATAGTGAACTCTCAATCCTCGACTCAGACATCATCATGGTCCACGACGCACAACCAGCCGCACTTATCCAGTTTTACCCAAACAAAAACAACAAATGGATTTGGCGATGCCATGTAGATTTATCCACGCCCAACTTAGCCGTCTGGCAATTCCTCGAACCATACATCAGCCGCTATGACGCTGCCGTTTTCACCGCCAAACAATACGTTGTCCCCAGTTTAACCGTACCCACACTGAATATTCGACCACCTTCAATCAACCCCCTAAGCAAAAAAAACCGTGATCTGTCAGATCAAGAAGTCATGGAAGTTCTACAACGCTTTGAAATTAAACCTGACCACCCAATAATCACTCAAGTAGGACGCTTTGACCCCTGGAAAGACCCCTTAGGAGCCATTGATGTCTACCACATAGTTAAAAAACAATTCCCAACAACTCAGCTATTACTCATTGCAGGAATGGCAACCGACGACCCTGAGGGCTGGCTATACCTAGAGAAGAGCGCTAGACACGCAGGCGAAGACCCTGATATACATCTATTAACAGACTTGAAGGGTGTCAGGGAACATGAAGTAAATGCATTGCAACGCGCTTCACAGGTTGTGCTCCAAATGTCCACTCGCGAAGGATTTGGCCTAACGGTATCAGAGGCACTTTGGAAGTGTATTCCAGTTGTAGCACGTAAAGTAGGAGGAATCCCCCTGCAAGTAATAGACGGAGTAAACGGGTATTTAATAGACACAATTGAGCAAGCAGCTGAGAGAGTATGTAATCTACTAAAAAACCGAGATGTTGCAAAACAAATGGGAAATAACGGTCGAGAATATGTGCGTGAAAATTTTTTAATAATTAGTCAACTTCGAGATTACTTGATATTATTTAACGAGTTATTGGAAACCAAAAAAGAATAAAAAAATTAAAAGCCCATAATGTTCTGGTGTTCATGCTCGTTTTCTTCGCTTATGTGATGTGCTACGTGTAACGCAAGACCAGTCGATGCACCTGCAGCTAAACCAACAAGAAGATAAGTCAACCATGTATAACCAAAGACCAAACCGATAACGGCCAATACGTCAAAAACAATTGCGACAGCAAGATAACCACCACACCACATTTTCATGCTCATACCACGAGGTTTGTTAATACCAATAACACCGAGGTATCCAAACATTATAATGAAACCGACTAATGCTATAATCAAGTTAATCGTATTTGCGTCTAAATCCAAACGGTCACCCTTCTTAAAGGGATAGGTTTACTTCGGAGCCTTATTAGTCTATTGGGACACCTAAAACATTGTTGATACATTAGTATTAAGCAATGAAACCTTTGCTAGCCTTTTTTAAGGTCAAGTAATAACTCTACTGTTTTAGGATGCGACAGGATGACCAACTTTGATGAGAGACATTGCCATAAATGGGCTCAACTCCTAACAAAGCGAAAAGCCAAACTAAACCAAGCAATAGACGCCGTTGAAAGACAAGAGTTTGACTCAGCAATAAAAATATGCAAACAAATCTTCAATGGCACTAAGGGTGAACAAACAGACCCTGGAATGATAGGGTCACTACTATACCATATGGCCATGGTCACCAAAATGGAAACTGAAACTCAAATACTATTAAAAGAACTAAATGTACCATTACCAAATATATCCACATTTTTAAATAAAATCTATACCGATTTCTATGAAGATGCAAAAGAATTAACAAAAGACATTACCAAATTTACATACGATACTAATATCATCGCTAATACTAAACATCTTGACAGTAACGAAAAAATATCATTAGTTAACAAACTAAAACAATCACAAAAAAGCGTCGAAGAACAACTAATTAACAAAAACCATAAAGCAAAACAAGCAATAGAAAAAGTTTTTGACGATTGGACCAAACAAATCATATTAATGCGATCTATTCAAGAATATGAGACGATCAAAGGGTTACTCGTACTAAGTGAACTCGTAAAAATCCATGGCTTCGACACCGTTGAAACAGCAATGGTACGAGTTAAGAATACTTTTGGTCAAAAAACTGTTAACATTGCACTTGATGTAACACTCAAAGTTGGTATGCGCCGAGAAAACCTTCAATCAGTAATGCTAGCAGATCATTTCATCAAAATGGCTATGAATGGGTCAACCCTTGATGGCAAAATGGAGTTCTTGAACTGTCCAATCCATGGTGGACACCACTATGCCCAAGAAAAATATGACATCGACCCTAAAGTTTCTACACTTTTCTGTAACCATTTCTGCTTTGCCCACGCAAAAGCTATGCTAGACACTGTTCTACCTTTTCCATTCACACTTTGGCAACCCAAACTTATGACAAAAGATGGAGTATGCGAATACTACCTCAAGTTAGCATATTCACCAGAAGCAAAAACAACTGAACGATTTGTACCACTTGTTATCTCTTACAATGTCACCCGCGAATGTAACATGAAATGCAGCCACTGCTATATCAATGCCACCGAAGAAAAACTTGAAGGGGAATTAACTACTAAAGAAGCAAAAAATGTAATTGATCAAATCTACCAAGTCAGTAGCCCACTGCTTATCCTCAGCGGCGGCGAACCATTACTAAGAGCAGACATCTTTGAACTCATCAAATACGGTTCCAAGAAAGGATTAAAGATGGGTCTAGGAAGTAACGGCTACCTAATTGACGATAAAATAGCAAAAAAACTTAAAGAGGCAGGCATATCCACTGTTTCAGTAAGCATTGACTCAAACATTCCTGCCCAGCATGACGAATTCCGAGGAGTTAAAGGCGCATGGGAAAGAGCGGTAAATGCGTGTAAAGTTCTCCGAAAACACGGCGTTCTTGTCCAAGTAAACACAACACTCACACACGATAACTATGACCAAATAGATGACATTATGACGCTTACTGAATCAGTCGGCGTTGAGAACTTCCATTTATTCTTCTTAGTACCTACAGGTCGAGGTGTCAAACTAACAGATATTTCACCGCAAAAATACGAAGACATGATAACTAACACTTTTGCTAAAGTCCACAAACATCGCTTAAACGTACGTCCCTCTTGTGCACCACAATTCATGCGTATTGCCCAAAACATGGGGTTAGACATGAGACAATGGATCCGGGGTTGCATCGCAGGTCTTCATTACTGTCGCATTTACCCTAATGGCGACATAACTCCCTGTCCATACCTACCCATTAAACTAGGCAATTTACGGGAACAAACCTTCAAGGAAATATGGTTCAACTCACCAATCTTTAATAATCTTCGGAACCCTGAATGCTTAAAAGGAAAATGCGGTATTTGCGAATACAAGATCGTATGTGGCGGCTGTAGAGCACGTGCATATGGACTCTCAAATGATTTCATTGACCACTGTGGTGATTTACATGTACCAACTGAACAGAGTAAAGATTATTTAACTGAAGATCCCTGGTGCATTTATGAACCAAAGAAAAAATCAACAAAAAACGTTTAAAATCCAAAAATTACAAAAATAAAAATAGCTTTCCTTTTTTATCAAATATAAATATCAAACACTACACATAATTATGATTTGGCAATACATCAGAGTTTTCAACAAAATACTGATAAAAAAATTGAGAAAAAATCTTTATACAAATAAAAAGAAAAATTAAAAAATTAAAGTTTGATTATTTCTTTTTCTTTGTCGGTTTTTCTTCGGTGGTAGCTTCTTCAGTTGCGGGTGTCTCAGGTTCTGGTTCTTCTTGTTTGTCTTCGATTTCAGTTGTGATTTCTTCGATCGGTTTTGGAGGAGGTGTTGTTGCCATTGTCCATCCGATCCATGCGCCTATGAAAAGAATTGCAACAAACGCAACAAGTACCGGTATGGCAATGAGCCAATATCTGACTGCTTCGACAGAAGCGATGTTAAGTACGGGTATCACAGTAATTAACCATGAATAACCGAAAAGTGCAACTAAGTAAAGTACAGCTACGACTGTGCAGACCAGGAGAATCGCTCCACCTATTGCTTGATCTTTGCTTACCATTTAGTGATTCACCACTTAATTAGCCATGTATTCGCTTAATCAATTTAAAGTTTGTTATATTGAATAGGGAAGGGCTTGGTTAAGTAGTACCCATTTCCCATGTTGAAAGATACTTCTTCTGCTCTTCAGTTAACTCGTCAATCTGGATACCCATGCTCTGCAGTTTAAGTTCAGCGATTTTTTCGTCGATCTCTTTTGGCACAACATAGACCTTGGGTTGTAGCTTTGGAGTTTTTGCAACATATTCAGCGCAAAGCGCTTGATTTGCAAAAGACATATCCATAACTTCAGAGGGATGACCTTCTGCAGCTGCAAGGTTAACTAATCTACCTTCTGCCAGAAGATAGAGATGTCTATCATCTTGAGTTGTATATTGCACCATATTTGGACGAATCGTACGTTTAGATTTAGACATCGATTCAAGATCAGGAATACTAAGCTCTACGTTAAAGTGACCACTGTTACACATGATTGCACCATCCTTCATTTTTTGCATGTGTTCCTTGCGGAGCACATTCAAATTACCAGTAGCAGTAACGAAAATGTCACCAATTGGAGCTGCTTCAGACATTGGCATAACCCTAAGACCATTCATAACTGCTTCTAAAGCACGTATTGGTTTAACTTCTGTCACTATGACGTTTGCACCCATTCCCTGAGCACGCATTGCAATACCTCTGCTACACCAACCATATCCACCGACAACAAAGTTTTTGCCTGCTAGAAGAATAGACGTTGCCCTTAGAATACCATCAATAGTACTCTGTCCTGTACCATAGCGGTTGTCGAACAAATATTTAGTATAAGCGTCGTTTACTGCTATAATTGGGTACTTGAGGCTACCATCTTGCTCCATAGCTTTCAGACGTACCACACCTGTAGTAGTTTCTTCTGAACCACCAATAATGTTTTGTATCAAATCTTGACGTTTGCTGTGGAGCATACCAACAACATCTGCACCATCATCCATAGTAATTGTAGGGTTATATTCAAGAACTTTCTCTATGCATTTGTAATAGTCTTCTGTGTTCTGCCCTCTCCAAGCATAAACATGAACACCACCATCCGCTAGTGCAGCTGCAACGTCATCCTGTGTAGAAAGAGGGTTTGAGCCACATAATGCTACTTTAGCACCCCCAGCAAGGAGTACTTTGATGAGAACAGCTGTTTCTTTCGTAACATGAAGGCATGCAGCAATAGTTTGACCTTGAAGAGGCTTTTCTTCCCGAAATCTTTGTTTAATGATATTTAAAACGGGCATGTGCTTTGCTGCCCATTCAATCTGTAAATTACCTTGCGGTGCAAGACCTATGTTTTTGACTTGGAATTCTTCCATGAACGGTTCCTTCTTTTTACGAGATTGTGTGTAACGTCCTTATTTAGAATTTACCTACATTTCATCAGGTGTAAAGTATGGCAAGCGTTCACTAAACTAAAAACAGAAAAAGTTAAAGTATATCATAACCCAAGTCAACCACAAGAAGGGTGTCGTGTGAAAAAACCGTTTACGTCCTTTGTTCAAAACGAAATAGAACCAAAGACGCTAGTGATCACCTGTGGATTACCTGCAAGTTATAAAACTGGAATTGCACAAGAAGTAGCAAAGATAAAGGGATACCCAATTCTCCGCAGCGATTTAATCAGACTAGAGGTTCTAAAGAATCAAGATGTTTTTAACGCTAAAGTTGCAGGCAGTATGAAAAATCGATTATCCGTTTACAATGAAATGTTTAAACGAGCAGAGCACTTGGCGTCTGCAGGAGGAGTAATTCTAGATGCAACATTCATCACTCAAGAACTCCGGGAACGTGCAGCTGAAATAGCAACTAAAAAAGACCTATCGTTACTAATTATGGAGACGAATTGTCCCCAAGAAGTTGCGCTAGAAAGAATCAAGAAACGTAGTAAAAATAACTATGAATCAAATGCGCTAACAAAAGAAGCGTATTTAATCAACAAAAAAACGTTTGAACCCATAAACATTGACTCTATCAAAAAAAAGAATCCTGGACTCAAGATTACACATTTAACAATTGATACCTGCCAATGCGGAATGAACAACTGGTTTGTAACCAAACAAGAAAAACGATAGTGAAACTCAAACATGTCCATTGACTTGCATATTCACTCCAAAGCGTCTGATGGCAAATTAGACGCCAGAGAAATAATTATGGAAGCTAAAAAACGTAGGATAAGCTTTATAGCAATCACGGATCATGACAACATCAGTTGCCAAATAGAAGCAATAACAGAAGCAAAAAAAACAGCCATCAATTACATCACCGGCGTCGAATTAAATATCACCCTTACCAACCCAAAATACAAAGAAGGCAAACCATTCGCTCTAGATTTATTAGGCTATCAATTCAACCCAGATAATGAAGCTCTTAAGAACAAGCTTGCTTTATTGGCAAAATACCGCGAAAAACGAGTAGCAAAAATTATTGAGAAAGTTAATCTTGAATTAAAAAAACAAGGCATACCTGAATTTTCAGATAAAGATTTACAAAATATTAAAAAAACCGTAGAAGGTAGCTTGGGTAGACCACACATAGCGGATTATATGGTAAAAAAAGGAATTGTAACTAGCAGGCATGAAGCATTCGACAAATACCTCGTAGAATGCGATGTCCCAAAATATCCATTGAATTTAAAGGAAGCTTCAAAACTCATCAGAGAAGCAGGTGGCAAACTCGTTCTTGCACACCCCAATGACCCCAACGGTACCTCGCTCTACCCATTAACTAGCAATCTGATAGAACAAACAGAGATAATTAAAGAAACAATACTAACCTACATCGACGGTATAGAATGCTGGCATACTATACATAACGCCAGTACTGAAAAACACTACGTCGCATTCGCAAAAGAAAATGGTTTAATCATGACAGGGGGTAGCGACTGCCACCAAAAACCTGTTATCATGGGCACCATCGATGTCCCACACTGGGTAGCACTGCAATTTAGAGATTAAAATTTAGACATTGAGAATATTTCAAAGCCAACTTAAAATATGCTTGCGCTTCTGCAATTGCATCTTTTTTGTCCAAGTTATTGACTCCCGGGTCATCTAATTTGAAGCTAATGACTTTACCACGGACATAAGCACGATAACACTTGTAAAAAGGTAAGAGCATATAGAGCTGATTATCCTTTGAGTAAGCAGTGTATTGCATGATAAAATAGTCTGATAAATCGCTTCTGTTCTGATAGTCAAGATCCATAGCCAAAAAAGCTACGTCTGCAGCTACGTCGCTGTAACGGAAGCGGTCATTGAATTCTATAGCATCAAATATGCAGATTTTATCTGTTATGAAAATGTTACCGGAGTGTAAATCACCATGACAATCGCGGATTCGTTTGTCAGCCATTCGGCTTTCAAAAAGCCTGTTATTTTTATCAAGAAAACGAATAATTTTTTTTTGCATGAATGCGTAATCAGTTTTGCTTATTGTTTGCCCGATGTATTTACTGGTCTGGGAAAAATTTTCAACCCAGTTAATTCTTACTGTTTTAGAGGCACCAAATTCTGTTATTTCAGAGTTTGTTTGGGCTTCAGAATGGAATTTCGCGACTATTACAGCGAGGTCACTAATTGTTTTTTTATCTACTTTACCCTCTTGGAGAAGTCGAGTCATTATGCACTCTTGTGGCAGGCGCTTCATTTTTAGGGCATACTCTATAGTTTCGCCATCGCCGTTGATTTTAATTGTTTTCGATTTGTTGATTGAGACTACATCAAGATAGATATCTGGACAGAGTCGCCTGTTTAGCTTTAATTCTTTTTCACAAAATATACGCCTCTTTTCAAGGGTTGAAAAATCTAAGAACCCGAAATTTACAGGTTTTTTCAATTTGTAAGCATACTTTTGTGTTAAGAAAACAAAGGAAATGTGAGTCTGGATGAGTTCTATTTTACTTGTTTCTTCAGGATATGTTTGCGGCCTGAGCATTGCGTCAACGATTGTGTTAGCTTGCATTTTAGTGCATCCTTTAGTTTATTTGTGCAGGGAGCAACCAATAAAGATAAGGGTACTCAAACTGTTATGTAGATCAAAAAGGTTTATACTCTAACATTGTAATAAAAACCTGTAACTGTTACTGCTCAATTCTTAAAGCACCCAACGTAATCAATAACCTTGTTTGCTTCTTCTTTTGAGATATGCTTGGTATTGTGTAGAGAATCGACGATATCAGTGATTTTGGCCAATGCATGAATTTTATATCCAAGTTTTTCTAGATTCTCCTTGCCACCATGTTCACGATTAACGACAACGAGCATGTGTTTAATCTGAGCTCCAAGCTCTAAAAGCGGTTGTATACCCTCTATTTTTGAGAGACCCTCACTTATTACATCGTCAAAGAAGAGCAGAGCATCACCTTTTGTTATGTCTGCACCAGCTATTCTACCTGTTACACCGTAAGCTTTCTCTGCTTTACGGACAATTATACAGGGCATATCGAGTTTAATACCAATACTTGGCACTATTAAAGCGCCTTTAAGTTCGATTGATGCTAACTTATGAACGCATTCTGTTTTAGCGACTTCTTTTATTTTTTCTGCAGCTATTTCAGAAATTAAATCTAGTTGTTTGGGTGCGGAAAGAATGCGAGCCATATCGATGTAGTAGGGACTTGTGGCTCCTGACTTGATTTTGAAGCTACCGAATTTTAGGCATCCAGACTGGTAGAGTGCAAACGCAATTTTGTCAGTGGTTGTTAACATTTGGGTTATCCATGCTGTGAATGGGTGACTTGGGATTTAACCCTTTAGCAGCCGATGCTTGAAGTTTTGTTTATGTGTTATTCAAAGAAAAGAAAAGTACTCAGAGAAAGGGGTAAGAATTATTACTTTTCATTGAAGTCCTTAAGGGTAGCATATCACAAGAAGAGTAGATAGTACGGATAAGCTTTTTCTATTCAAATAGAGGATAAACGCATAACAACCACAATAATAGTCAGTTGAACAAGAAGCAAAAAAGAAGTAAAAAAAAAGTATAAATTTACAACCAGCATACATTTTTTTGGTTTGTTTTTTGTCTGTTTGAAAGAACAGGATAGATCAAGTTCAATTGATGGAAAAACACTCCAACTGCGCAAAAAGCCATGATTCAAACGACTTGTAATGTTATTTAGAGACTTATAGAAAAAAACTTTTAGATTAAACTACAAGATCAGCCATGTCCACACTACGCTCATAAATCTGTCGCAGAAAAGAAACGGTCTCCAAAATATGAGGCATTAAATCCACCGAGGATTCTTTTGACACTACCTCTATTTGCGAACTATAAGTATCAACTTTTACTTTCATCTTACGAACACTTTCAGCTTTAGCGACGTCTTTGCACAAGAAAGACCTGAAAGCCTCCTCAGTAGCATCTACACATATTGACTGCAAATCCAGCATCAACCTTCGGAGGTCACCAGATAGTTTAGTGTTATCAAGTTCTAGTGTACTTGAGGCTATTTGTACACAAGCGTCTCCGATACTTTCTATAAAGCCTGCAATCAAACGATAATCAACACACTCTATGGGAGCTATTGAGAATTTTTCACTAAGTCGGGGATTCTGTAGAATTGTACGAAGAATACGAACGAAAAGAAAATAAAATTTATTGTTTTCGACATCTCGCTCAATAACATTCTTCGCGAGATCTATGTCTGCAGCTACAAATGCGCTGGTTGCGTCTCGAATCATTCTAGCGATACTTGCCTGGTTGCGTTGCAAAAGTTTCTCGGGTGATGTGAAGGGTTGTTGCATTAGACATTGTAAAATCATCATTGAAGGGGTTTCTTCTACAATCATCAGTCCGGCTAACGAGTTAGCCGTAGATTTGACGAGATTACGCATATTGGAATCAATACGGTCTTTTGCTTCCACCTTGATGATGTCATAACCAAGTAAGTAACGACCTACAATTTCACGGCTTAAATAGGGTCCAATATTTAGAGTGACAGATTTTAATTCAGGTTCAACGTCGAATTGAGTATCTATAAAGAGCTTACCGTTATTGGTTACTTCTAAATTAACTTGCGAACCTTTCTGTAAACCGTGTTCTTTGGCCCAACCACGTGGTAAACAGACAAAAAACGTACCTGTGGGGGTCTGCTGAATTTTACGGACATCACTCATTTCCATTTTATTAGTTCGCCATTTTTTCTTTGACTTTTCGGGTGGAGACCTGCTGAATTTTACGGACATCACTCATTTAACCACCGTGTTATAACTTATTTAAACAAAATAGCACTTATATAAATTACCTGTAGTTTGATTAGTCCTATGAGTTTAAAGAAAAACAGTAAATAGCTCAATAGCAATACTGCCTAATACAAAACAGCACTAACCATGGGCAGAAGTCGGGATGAGTGCACAAGACAAACTTCAAAAGGCTATTGAAACAGCAATTATTGCAGGTTATCAGCTAAACAGCGAAGCTTTCGAATTTCTCATCCAAAACGCCGACAATATGAATCCAGAAAAAGTTATGAATTTAGTGTTGGCACAGGTTGAGTTGATGCAAAATAAACCTATTTTTATCGACCGAGATCAGATAGTCTCAGTTATCCATAAGATGGCAGTTACTGAGTTACAGGAAATCATGGTAAATCAGGAACTTACACCTAAATGTCAGATCCCACAACTAGAACATACATCTGAATGTTTGACATCAAAGGCATCACAAACACAACCATCAAACAGTATAGAGACCGACGAAAACAACTACTTTTACCCGTATGCCAAAAACATACCTTCAGAGTTGAAAGTACTTGAGGATGCAACTGGTAGACTCACTTCTAATGGCACTTTAGGGGAATATATAGGGCTTTTTCAAGATCGGTTTAAAAGGATTGAAAAAATTCTTAGACAAAGAATGGATGTTAGAGGGGCAACACCACTCACAGAAGCATTAAAATCTCAACCACAATCCAAGATGAAAATAATCTGCATGTTAATTGAAAAGCGAGAGTCAAAAAATAACACAATACTATCCGTGGAAGACCCCCACGGCAGTGCAACCATTCTAATTTCGCAAAAGGCATCTGAAGAAGTAAAAAAGAAAGCACTCATGCTACTCCCAGATACAGTCTTCTGCGCTGCTGTCATAAAAACTCGTACTGATTTATTGCTGGCAGAAGATATTATCTTCCCTGAAGTCGGCCGAAAACAACCAGTAAGGGCATCCGAACCTATTTATGCTGTATTAACATCAGATATTCACGTCGGAAGTACAAAATTTACTAAGGAAGCCTTTCGTCGCTTTATTCTCTGGCTTCGTGGAAAATATGGTACAACTGAGATGCGGGAAATTGCAGGTCGTGTAAAATACCTTCTTATCGCAGGAGACATTGTGGATGGTGTCGGAATATATCCAGGTCAACAATTGGAACTTACTATACGTGATGTCCACAAACAATATAATTACGTTATCAAGTATTTAGAAAAAATCCCCAGTTATATCGAAATAGTTCTCTCACCAGGCAACCATGATGCTGCGCGCAAGTCTCAACCTCAACCAGCTATACCAGATGGATATTTGACCGCTATCCAAAGTAAACCAAACATTCACTCGGTTGGAAATCCCTGTTATCTTAGCTTGCATGGAGTTGAAGTGTTGATGTACCATGGTGTAAGTCTCAATGACATAATTGGAGTTATCCCTGGTATGGATAATGACCACCCAGAAAAATCTATGAAACTACTTATGCAAGGTCGCCACTTAGCACCAGTATATGGTGGTAAAACTATGTTATCTCCAGAAAACCGCGATCACCTAGTTATCGAAAGAGTACCAGATATATTCCACGCTGGTCATATCCATGTTTTAGGATTTTGTAATTATCGTGGGGTATTAATTATAAACTCTGGAGGATGGCAACAACAAACTGAGTATATGGAAAAATTAGGTTTAGTTCCAACCCCGGGTAAGGTCCCAGTTATTAACTTGCAAACTATGGAAACTGTAGTCCTTGATTTTATGTAGGCTACACCGAAAAAGTTTAGGTTTTATGCATACTCTTCGGTGAATAGTTAAGTATCTGGTTGAAGCGATTATCACTACCATATACTTCCTTGATTAGACCGCGACTAATTTCAAGACGAATTTTTTTAGTTCTACCATATCGGCCCATGCTCACCACTTTAGCATTGACCAATCCCATCGAATCTAACTCGTTGACAAGGGTACCGAGCCTCCTTTGGGTCAAGAGCCCAGCACCCATCTCACCACATAATTCATTGTAAATATCATAAATTTCACCTGTTGTTGAACTTGATTTGTTGAGGTGATAGACACTTAACAATACTAATTTTGAGTGTAAAGTCAAATTGTTGAGAGCTTCAATGACACGGTTATGTTCAATATGTTTTTCTGCTTGTCGCACGTGATCTTCCGTGATAGTTTTTGCACCTGCACGCTCTGCCACCTCACCGGCTACCCGTAAAAGATCCAACGCTCTTCTCGCATCACCATGTTCAGCAGCGGCTAACGCAGAGGAAATGCTTAGAGCTGAATCGGATAAGACATCATCTTGAAATGCTAATTTTGACCGATCAAGAAGAATGTTTCTAAGTTCCCCAGCATCATATGGTCGGAATACTAGTTCTTCTTCACTTAGCGAACTAAAAACACGGGGGTCAAGAAATTCTTTTAAGCGTAGGTCGTTTGAGATGCCAATAATAGAAACTTTACTTTTAGATAGTGTTTCGTTAATCCTAGTAAGTTCGTACATGAATGCATCGCCTCGGTCTTTAATGAGAGCATCAACTTCATCTAATACAATTATGAACAAGATTCTTGATTGATCAAGACCTGAACGAAAGCGGTCAAAAACTTCTCCAGTGGATAAACCAGTAAAAGGAATAGATAAACCTACACTTTGACTCAATGCTGCAAAAACACGATATTCAGAACCAGTCATACGACAGTTTATATAACAAAATTTTACCTGAGCTCCATACTCTTTAGCCTTAGTTTCTAAATGACTCAATACATATTTTGTAACAGCGGTTTTCCCAGTGCCTGTTTTACCGTAAATAAAAATATTTGAACATCGGGCATCTTTGAGGACTGGTGCTACAGTTACACCTAATAGTCGAATTTGGTTTTCTCTATGAGGTAGTCGGTTTGGCAAATAGTCATGTCTAAGAACTTCACGGTCTTTAAATAATTTTACACCTTTTACAAAGTTATCAAACACGTCATCCAATACAGATTTTCCCATATTACTTACCTTCATTCCTTCAGAGGTACAACCGTTAGTTCGTATGGAACAAATAAAGGCTGCAGTACAAAAAACTGGTTTAGTTCAACAATAAATCTAAAAATAAAAGAAAATAATCGCTTTATAGATTAACTGTTATTAAAAGTCCCTCACCCGTGTGTTTCTACTGGAAAATAATTGCTTAAGTTAATACATGTAATTAAATATTTAATATAATATATACTCTAAATATATAAAACAAAAGTACTATAATAATTGTATCTATCAAAAAAATTAAACAAATCGCAAGAAAAATTTTTAACAACACTTTTTACACTCTTGTTCACGCTATATCCTCCAAAGGAAACAAAGGGGTGTCCCTTAAACCTAAAACTATAAAAAAAATACCATAAAAACTCGGAAAAATCTATCTAATCTATCCAATCTTGTTTTATTCATAGTTGAAAAACTTGTAACCTTTTTACCTGTACAGTTGCGTTTATTTCTCATTCACAAAAATGTGAACACATGTAAAATGATAAGTTAAGTATCATTTTATTGTGCTTCTTTTCCTAAAATTTACTTTAATCACGTCAGTTAACAGTGAATGGGAGACCCCTTGGCTTCTACTGGAGAACCCGAACTGAGTTTAAACGATAGGTATTTTTATAAAAGATTTTTTTGTGAAGCTGGTAATATCATTAACGATCCAAAAATAGTTTATTTATCAAAAATAAGCTTAAAATAAGCTATTCATTATGTCTACATTCACCATCACAGTTATATTACGTGAAGTTATAGAATTGTGAACAACCTAGGTGTAAATAGTGCCGGCTCGTAAAATGCGTGTTGAGCTGTTTGATAACGATGGTAATCGGTACACCATTGCTTTTGAGGGTCAAGTGACCCGCGACAAAGCTCTACGCCTGTTGGATATTGTCGAATTACTAGGCGGCACTCCGGGTGAAAGCAATACTATAAACGTAAGTCCATCTCATTCTAATAGTAAGTCTTTATCTCGATTTGATAAAGTCCAACTTATTATTCAAAAGAATTTTCCTTTAATCTGGTTCTCATCTAAAGATATCCAAATTTTTTACGAGCAGGAACTTAAGGAACCAGTTAGCCTAAGCACAGTCTCTACTTATCTATCAAGAATGGTTGCTAAAGGAATACTTATGAGAACTGGCACTTCAAACAACCTGAAATACAAGACTGCACCAAACATTCCATCAACAATTAAACAACGAATAATAAAATAATTCAAATAGTCTACGCTTAACATGTCATATTTTACTTATTCGCTTAAATTTTTGATAAGAAAGGGAGGTCAGTTACTGTTCAATCTTCTTTAGAAGCACTTCCATTTCTTTTTTAATTGTATAACGAAATGGAATTTTACCCACTTCTCTTTCCACATAACCTTCTTCATAGATTTTCTTCATCAAACGCGAAGTGTGTTCCCTGCTCAAATGTACCCTTTCTTTGATTTCAGGAGCAGTTTTAGCGCCTTCTCTTGCAAGCATCTCCAAGACAGTAATTTCTGTCTCTGTAAGGGTTGCTAAGGCCTTGTCACGTTTAATCAGTACTGACGGCAAGATAACATCTACTTCAGCTTCCGATTGTGGTGATAAACCTGACAACGTTTGAATTTGATTTTCAAAACTATCAATCCTGTTTTTTAGTGATTCTTGGTTGTTAATAACCTCTTGAAGTTTGGCTTCTAAAATAGAAATATCATTATTCAATTCAGTTTTGAGGTCTTTATGGTATGTATTCTCCAAGTTATTTGTGATATCCTGTGATAAGGTTTGTTGTATTTGGTTTAAAGCAATTAATTGATTTTCAATAAATTCAATCCGTTTATCCATTCCTTCGACTTTTCGATGACAGAATTCCGCTGTTGTAAAACTATTATCCACCTTGGATATCATCGTATTGAATTTGTTGGATTCACGTTTTAATTCTCGATTAAAACTTAGCACTATATCCTCAATAAAATTTTTGGCTTTCTCATATGCTTGTAAACTCTTTTCGTATTCATGGTGTATTTTTTTATATTCTTTGTTAATCCGACATATCTGACGGTAGTATTCATACGCTGCTATCGTTGTTGTAATTAATAATACGCCAAATATTATTGTGAGACCCACCATGATTTTCTCCTCCGTGTTTCTTTAGTGATCTGACCGTGATTTCACGTGATTTTTTAGTTACATCACACATCACAGTATTATCCATGGAAATTTAAGGTTATCGGTGATATAAACCAACATAATCTATGACATCACACATCACGAGTATATCAGAATTATTATAGTCTATTAGTATTCCTTGGCAAATATGCTTCGATATGATGTTATTTTGTGTAAAAAACTTAATTTAGCTTATTGAAAATATGGTAATTTCATCAAAATTTATTTTTAATTAACAAAAGTGTGATTTGTGACATCACAATAACTCTTCTGATGGACTAGAAAGCCGTTTAAGGCTCGTTTCTAGCTCATTTCTGATAATTTCTACGAGTTTTACATGGTCTTTTAGTTCTTCTTCCTTGCTAGGTATGTCCTGGTGTGCCTCAATATATTCGTGCAATTTATTAGCTATTGCTAAGTATGGGTCAAGAGTTGTACTCTCAAAAATACCCAAATAGCCCAATAACAGCACTGTATAGATTGATTTTATGACATTTTCCCGGGACTGTTTTAAAGTCCGATTAAACGATCCCCTGCTTATTTTGGTCTTAGTTAGCCTTAATGCTGCCTTATCATCGTACTTTAGCTGTTTACCTGCGATATTTTCTGATAAAATGTCAATTAACAACGTTTCGAGTTGCGTTTTTGTTAAGTTACAATTTTTAGCCAATATTTTAACAATAGGGTCATTTAAAGCTCCATTTAACCAAGCTGTTACTCCATCTTTTAACTTCAAATCTCTTCTTACCTCCATATGTGAAATGGATACAGTTTTGTATACAAACCCTGCTTTTTATTCTTTCAACCCCTTCTAAACACCAAAAAAACTGAAAAATGAGCTTAAATTTAACTTAAAAACTTAAAAAAAGCTTAAATATTTAATATTTATGGTAACCAACCAATTTTTGGTACAGTTAACATATTAAAGGCTATTTCTTCGGTATTTTTAATTGTATTTCCCCGTGAACTTTACATAAATAATGCATTTTTGTAAATGCAAAAAACTGATTAAAACTTCTTTTTTGTATTAAAGATTCATTTTTCATTGCACTTTCAACGAGTGCTCGCATTACAAACTTTATTATACGCCTAAATTGTTTATATTCTTATGAAAAAGGATTTTAACAATTTTGTTTAATCAACCAAAAATGTACATAATTTCATTAAAAAACTTGTGATATCACCAAAAAAGGCGTGATTTTTGCTGTATCACTTGATATCACAGACCCGTGATGCACTTGTGATTCTCCTTTTTTACCGTTGTGATTATGCAACATATCGATACATTTTTTCCAAAAAATTGAAATTGTTGTACGCATTAACATGAAATCTCTTAAGCGTTGGGATCATCTTCAACGCCAGTTATGTTAACGTAAGCCAAATAGTATGTTTTCTTCAAGGTTCGAGCTAACGCTTCTCTTCAAATATACTATACACGGGCAGATTCATCTTACGGTATTTACCGACGATCCCTCTTTGACCAACAGATACGGCAGGATTGTATATTATAGCCCTGTGTTTTCTATCTGGTTCTAAAATTCCAAAAATGATGTGTGAACTAGTTCTTTTTGCTATCGGAGGAATCTATAATCGTTTTCTGGGATCCGAAATGCATGTTTGGGGATATGGGCATGCGGCGTTTGTGTTCGGTTGTGAGTATGCGGGTTTGAATGCGATTTACAATTGCTTGTTGTATATCAAGCTGCTTTGCAATTTCCTCTGGTTTCATGAATTGTTCAAGTCCATAGAGAATTAGGTCTAGCGTTTCATACTTAATTCCCAGCTCTGACTCAGCCATTTGATTTGGCCACAAGGAGGGTGACGAGGGCTTTAGAGCAAGTTCTTTTGGAATGCCCACGTGCATGGCGAGCCGCCGTATTTGAGTTTTATAGAGGTCGCTGATGGGTAGAATATCTGCTGCTGCATCGCCCCATTTTGTGGAGTAACCTACGCTAGTTTCGGACTTGTCTGATGTACCTACGACAATTCGATTCTGAATGTTGGCGTAGTAATAAAGATAAATCATGCGGGTTCGCGCTTTAATGTTTCCTTTGCAGAGGCGATTAGCATGGTCGAATATAGGGATACTTTTGTAGAAGACATCTAGTACCTCAGACATGTCAACGGTTTGTGTTTGAAGATGGAACATATCCGCTATGGTTTTAGCATCCATGAGGTCTTGTTGCGTGCACGTTTCTTTTTCTGGTAGTATCAATGCTAAGACGTTTTCTCCTCCGATTGCTAAACTCGATAGGGCGGCTGTTAGTGCGCTGTCGATTCCCCCGGATAATCCAAGGATAATACCTTTGGCTTCTGTATTTTCTATGTATTCTTTTATGAATCGACAAATTCTGCTTTGAACTTTAGCAAAATCCATTTCTAAAACTGCTGGTGTTAACTTCAAGGTTCAATGCAGCCTCATTGTCAACGTTAGTAGGCAAGTATTTAAGCAGAGGGATAAATAATATGGCATCTAAAATATTGGAGGACTTGTATGGGGCGAAGAAGGCAAAAAGTAGTTCATATTCCAAAGAAAAAGTTGCCGAAATTCTTCTCTTGCCCTAGATGTGGTAAAGAAACCGTCCGAGTAGAAATTAACCGAGAAGAGGGCGGTCGTGCCGTTGCACAATGCAGTAGTTGTGGCTTAAGGGAAGAATTTACAATTAAATTAGCCCAGGACGAAGTTGATGTTTACTGTATGTTAACGGACAGAGTCTACGCTAACCTAAAGCGGACTCCCATAACTAAGGCTAAAGAAGAGTAAAGTGAAGGGTTACTTGATGGCTGGGCCAATAGAACGGTACTTGCTGGATAAAATTAGAGTCGATGGTACAATTCACATGACTCTAATAGATCCCGAGAAAACATTTCCTTATGAAGCAGTCAAAATTGCTGAGAACGCAAATTTTAGCGGAACAGCGGCAATCATGATTGGTGGTTCAACAGTGACCTCACAAAAACAACTTGATGAAGTCGTTCAAGCAATAAAATCAGCCGCCAACCTCCCTTTGATTCTCTTTCCCGGTAACGTGAGTGGTATCAGTAGTCATGCCGATGCCATCTGGTTTATGTCTATGCTTAACTCAACTGACCCCTATTTTCTTATAGGGGCTCAAATCCTAGGTGCACCCTACATTAAGAAATTCCAAATAGAACCTCTCTCAATGGGTTATATAATAGTTGGAGAAGGTGGTACCGCTGGTAAGGTTGGCAAAGCTATACCTGTTCCTTATAATAACCCTGAACTTGCAGCAGCCCATGCGTTGGCAGGTCAATACTTAGGTATGCGCTTCATTTACCTCGAAGGTGGGTCTGGTGTAAAGATTCCTGTTCCCCCAGAAATGATACGTGCTGTGAAACAAGCAATTGATATACCTCTGATCGTTGGTGGCGGTATTCGAAGTACAGAAGCCGCTATAGTTGCATCAAACGCTGGTGCAGATGCCATTGTGACAGGAAATCTTATCGAGACTAGTGAGGGTGCACAGCGCGTAGCACAGATAACCAAAGCAATTAAACGCAACTTACACAGGTGATCTTAAACCCCTTGTTTTTTCGAAAGCCCAAAATACCTTTCAGTATATATCTTGTTTTGTGAGCTATAACATTGAACCTAAAGCAGGGCATCAGTAAGAGTTACCAAAAATACATTGAAACAATGGAGGCAGAGCTTAAACGACTCTACGAAATCAGTGACCAGGCGAGGTCTTGTGGTTTTGATCCTGCATTAAAAACTGAATGCTTGGTTGCACAAGACATTGCTGACCTAGTAGAGGGTCTAGTTGGGCCTAAAGGTGTTGCCGTTAGCATCCGTGAATTGAGTAAGAAAATGCCTCGAGAAGAAATCGCTTTTTATGTAGCTAAAGAAATCGCTGAGGGAAAATTCGTCCAAAACGAGGAAGAGAGTGTACCTGAGAGATTAGCAGAGCAAGCCATCCGAACGGCATTGGCGATTTTTACAGAAGGCTTAACTGCTGCTCCGATCCAGGGGATTGCTCACGTTAAAATCAAGAAAAACGCAGACCAAACTTGTTACCTAGGAATCTACTTTGCTGGTCCTATTCGGTCAGCCGGTGGCACCGATCAAGCTTTAACACTTGTCGCCGGTGACTATGTGAGGCTTGCATTAGGTTTAGACGTGTATAAGCCAACCGAAGAAGAAATTTCACGTTTCATTGAAGAACTTCGCCTCTATGAACGGTCCGTGGGTCGTTTTCAATATCATATTCCAGATGAGGAGCTCCGTAAAGCGCTCAATTTGGTTCCAGTCGAATGCACTGGTACAGAGTCCGATCCTGTGGAGGTTTCATCTTATCGTAATTTGGATCGTGTAGAAACCAATAGAGTTCGCGGAGGAGCGCTACGAGTAATTAATGACGGTATTGTTGGTCGTGCTCAGAAAGTTTGGGTTGTCTGTGACAAAATTGGTTTTCATGAATGGGATTGGTTAAAGAATTTTAAAAAGAAATCTGAAAAAAAATCCGCTGGTTTCATGGATGACGTAATAGCTGGGCGCCCTATTTTTGCTTTCCCATCAAAACGAGGCGGTTTTAGGCTTCGATATGGCAGATCTCGTAATACTGGACTTTCTGCTGTAGGTATTCATCCAGCTACGATGTATGTGGTTGAGGGTTTCCTAGCCGGGGGTACCCAGATGCGTCTAGAGTTACCTGGAAAAGGTGGTGTTACATTACCCGTTGACTACCTAGAAAAACCTGTCGTGCTTCTTAAGGACAAGTCCGTAGTGCGTGTATCGTTAGAAAATTATCCAGAAGTCAAAGGTAAGATAGCAAAGATTCTTTTTCTAGGTGACATATTAATTGACTTTGGAGACTTTTTATACAGCAACAAAACACTTCTTCCTTCAGGTTATGTGGAAGAATGGTGGTCAAAAGACCTTTCTAATTCAATATTTGTAATGCATTCTGGTGACTTTACTATGATCGCTCAAGAATGCAAAATTTCCACTGAGCGCCTTGAGGCTTTTATCCATGACCCATTCAAGAATAAACCCACAATAAAAGAAGCGTCTGCATTATCTCAGGTACTTGGAATTCCATTGGCGCCCAACTGCACTTTGTACTGGACCAACTTATCCACAATAAAAGAAGTTGAGGTTCTGCAAAAATGGGTGTCTACCTGTAAGGTAACACTTACTAATGGTTCTGTCTCGAAACTCACGGGTGTAGTAACAGATGACGATGTTTTTTTGATATTAAGAAAGATTTTTATCCCTTTCAAATTCATCGAAGAAAAAGTCATTATTTCAGGTGAGGATGCTGCAACTTTAGCATTTACTCTTGGTTATGGGACACCTCGGGCGAATAAAGCTATTCAAGCATCGACTGTGTTAGAAATGCTCAGCAAACTGTCAGGTGTAATAATCAAAGACAAAGCTCCAACTTATGTTGGTGGACGAATGGGTAGACCTGAAAAAGCTAAACATCGTGATATGCGACCACTTGTACACCTTTTATTTCCCGTTGGTTTGGACGGCGGAAGCCACCGTGATCTATGTACAGCAGCAAAAAAAGGGTCTGTTTTTGTAGAGATGGTCAAACGTAAATGTCCCAACTGCAAAACTTACACGATCAAACTTAAATGTGAAATCTGTGGCGAGCTGACTACCCACGAGAAAAGCTGCCGTCGATGTGGAAGAGCTCTAAAGGATAATTACTGTGGTGGTTGTAAATCTGATGCTGTCCTCTACCAGCGCCAGCCCGTTAATTTTAAAGAACTACTTGATGCCGCCTGCAGTAAACTTGGTTGTCCAAAACCAAAAATGCTCCGAGGTGTTAAAGGCCTCACTAACATGGATAAAACCCCTGAAATGATCGAAAAGGGCATTTTACGCGCAAAATATAATGTATCCACATATAAAGATGGTACAATCCGATTTGACGGTACTAATGCGCCTCTAACTCATATCACACCAGCGGAAATTGGTGTATCCATAGAGAAGATGCATCAGATGGGGTATTTAGCTGATATTTATGGATTCCCACTTGTTGACTCCAATCAAGTATGTGAGCTTAAAATTCAAGATGTTGTCATTCCTAAGAAGGCAGGAGAATACCTTGTTCGTGTCGCTGGCTTCATTGATGAACTCCTCGAACGCATCTACAAGCTTCCACTTTACTACAAAGCAACAAAACCCAAGGACTTAGTGGGACAGCTTATCTTTGGACTCGCTCCACATACCTGTGCCTGCATCCTTGGACGCATAGTAGGTTATACCGACCGTAACTTAATCTATGCCCATCCCGTCTGGCACTCAGCCAAACGTCGGGATTGCGATGGTGATGAAGATGCTATCATGTTAGCTCTTGATACCCTTATCAACTTTTCACGTGTTTTTCTGCCCTCCCAAATTGGGGGAATAATGGATGCTCCCATCCTAATGCTTCCCTTCTGTAACACTAAAGAGGTGCAGCGACAAGCGCACGACTTTGATGTCAGTCGATGCTATCCAGTTGAGTTTTACCGTAAGACTTGGGAGAAAGGTGAATCAAGACAAATAAGCGCATTTATGGACGTTATTAGTCATCGGTTAGGCACGGATGGTCAGTTCGAAGGTTTTCACTTTACTATACCAACCACCAGTATCAACCTTGGTAATGCCAATAGTAGTTATAAAGAATTTAAATCCATGGCGGAGAAGTTAGATATGCAACTAAAGTTAGCTGAAAAAATCGATGCCGTAGACGCTAGACGTGTTGCACTAAAAGTTCTAAATTGTCACCTGATGCGTGATATCGCCGGAAACATGAGGGCTTTTTCTACACAGGGGTTCCGATGCAAATCCTGTAACGCAAAATATCGGCGTTTGCCTCTCGTTGGCAAATGTATTCGCTGTGGCTGCGATTTAACTCTAACTGTCTACAGGGGAAATATCGAAAAGTACCTAAAAGCGGCACAACAACTTGTTGATAAATATGGTTTACCCAGTTACTACACCCAACGCATGGATTTAATCAAAGAAGAGATTACTTTAATGTTCGATAACAAAAAACCTAAGCAAACTACGCTTTTTGAGTTTGGATAACTTAAAAGCTTTTCAAGGATAACATGTCTTAAGCAATCGGTGAGATAACATTAAACAAACTTGGCACCCCAACGCTTATCTTAAAAGTACACGTAATGTGCACAAAGGACTCTTTGCTCGAACTAAGATTCTTATTCTACTAGACGTTCAGGGATTAGGTGCAGCCAAAATCGCAAAAGAGTCTAAACTTAGTTACAACGTTGTTTTATATCATCTAAATCTCTTGAAAACTGAGGGTACGGTGGAGAAACATGGTTACCGCCGTTACGTTTGGCTGCCGACGGGTGTAGGTCAAATGCGTCTTGTCTAGATTGTACATTGACAGGGTGAACTATGACATTTGGCGCATTTGTCTGGATACTTCGATAAGGTAGCTTTTTCAAGATCAACGTCCATTATATTTGCAAGGGACGCTAACCATGCTATGACATCAGCGAATTCTTTTTCAGTAGATGAGCGGTCAGCACCTTTGAGTTCTTGTCCGAGTTCAGTGACTTCTTCAAGCAACCAGCAATAGGTACCATCAACTCCGCGTGCTTTATCTCGGTCGCCATAGAGGCGTTTCATCATTTCTTGAAATTCAGCTATATGCATATGGCTTCACTGAAAGCTTGGAGTGTGACGTTATAATTAAATATGAAGCTTTGTTGATGCTTCAGTGTACGGAGTGGAAGTTGGCCAGATAACTGTAAATAATTCATAAATACGTTGCCAACAAACTCAATTCCAGAGATACCTATGTCAAATCTACCTGTAAGCGTACCAAAGTTTCAATCTGCTGTTTTTTTCGTAAGCGATATCGAAGTATCCAAACGCTTCTATTCCGACGTTCTCGGACAAAAGATCACTATGGACTTCAACGCAAATGTAACCTTCGAGGGCGGATTATCCATCTGGCGAACCGACTACGCACTAAATATAATTTTTAAAGATAAAGCCAGACAAGTCCAAGTCGGAGCCAACAATGCCGAGATATACTTTGAATGCAACGGTATCGACGCCTTCTTTGAGCAAATAAAACAGAAAGTTAAAGTCGTTCACCCTGTGGAGGAGCATCCTTGGGGGCAGCGTGGTTTCCGCGTCTATGACTCTGATGGTCACATTGTCGAATTCGGTGAGCCAATGTCGGAGACGGTTTTGCGGTTGCATAAGCAGGGTTTGAGTCTTGATGAGGTGGCAGTGAAGTCAATGATGTCGTCTGAGTTTATAAAGGCTGTTCTGCAGGCTCATTAGCTCTTTTTTTTATGTGTTTTGTTGATGCTTTTGTATACGACTGCTTAAATGAGACATTAAACGTGTAGATAATTATGTTTTAATATACTTTTGACTAAACAATTGTAAACTATTTATATGATTCAATACATACAATCAATTAGATAGTTTAATGTTAAACAGTAGAAAATTGCATAATATACAAGAGAATATTTCTATATGGATAACCCTGCAATATGGAACTCCTTCGACCGTGTGACGCATGGTCTACAAGCTGGGGGAAACCCAAACAACCAAGCTCTGGGTAGTGCTACCCCTTATACGGAAGTACATCCCAACGGGAGGATACTATAGATAGCCCCGGGGTTTAGAAGATGGACTAACTACCTAAAAGTACCTCTGCAAAGAAATAGTCATCGTGGACCTAAACGAGCTCTGTATACAGAAATGTAAAGAACGCTTCCACACTGACACCCAACATAAACTACTATGTGAACGACGGCAAAAGCCTTAGCATGGTACCCGACGGCTTCCTCGACTTTATGTTCAGCTTTGACTCGCTTGTCCACGCGGAATTACGTAATAGACGCCTACTTTATTAGTTAGCAAAGAAGCTAAAGAGCGTGTGTTGCTAACTTATTTAACATAAGGGTCGAATATACTCTTCTATAGCGCCTATCGATTTCAGATTAAGTACTGCTCTTGTGTTATGACTCGTTTTAAAATCCTTTAACATCCAAAACACATGTTCCCTAACTTCCTGAGCTGAATTTCTCTTCTCGTATTTTCGGTATAATTCGATGAAACGTAAAATCTGCCTTTTTATTCCTCTGTTATCAATCTGAGATTTTTCTGGATCGAATAACCATGGGCGATTTCTTGCACCTCTGCCCACCATCACAAGGTCACAACCCGTTTTCTCTAATAGGGCAAGGCCTTGCTCATGAGTTGTTACGTCGCCATTAGCTATTACCGGGATGTTTAGTTTTTCCTTGATTTGTTTTATACTGGTCCAATTTACTTTCCCTGCCAGTTTTTGGTCGGCAGTTCGACCATGAACGCATATGGCTTTTACGCCTGCACTTTCCAAGATTTGGGCAATTTTAACCCCGATTATCTTCTGGTTCTCCAAGCCAATTCGCATTTTCACAGTAACCGGCCTTTTAGTGGCATCCACGATCTTCTGCACAATTCGCTCTAGCCGTGCTGGATCCGCTAGCAGGTGGGCGCCATAGCCTCTCTCGAGAAACTCTTTTTCGCTGCAACCTAAATTTAAATCGATGAGGTCAGCTAACTTTTCAACCTGTTTAACGCAACTAACCAAGTCTTCTTCATTGCTACCAATTAGTTGAACACTCAAGGGGCGCTCGCATTCTTGGATGTTAAGAATTTCTTTGACGTCTTCTTTTTTTCGGTTCTTAAGAATGTTGGTATCTATCATTTGTGTATAAACGAGACCTGCTTTGTTTTCTTTGCATAACATTCTGAAAGATGTGCAGTTAACCGCCGCCATTGGTGCAAGAACAAACCGTCCTCGGATATCTACTGTTCCGATGTTCATATCGATTCTTCTGTGCAGAAACTAATTTTAAATCTATTAAAGCTTAACGCAAAAATAGAATACGACTTATAAAGTATATCTATGTAACGATTACTGCATAATAACAAATTCTACAATAGTTTACTATGTTTTTCTTA
>JAAZFA010000459.1 GCA_012511995.1 Thermoproteota archaeon
ATCTTCAATAAACGGCCACCAGTAATCAACCATTCGTCTTCCTCCCACTTAACTGACTCAAAACCTTCTAAACGCATAAGTTTGGCTCTATCAGCTAATTTTTGTAAATTTGACTTTCGGTCCTTCTAAATCTTATCAATAAAAGGAATCACTTTCGCTTTACGCTCAGAACGACCATCATGCATTAACATCACCTCCGCAGCAAAGTGTAGCCACCTGTGCAACGGCAGCAATAACCTCATCTAACTGAATACCTAAACGAGCATTTTCATACTTCTCCAAACGCTCTTCACGATTAGCTAGCAAACAGTCAAGCACATGCTCATGATCTGCATGGCGATACGGTTGAAATTTCGGGCATAAGTAACAAGAGTAAGGAGGGTCAAGATGACAGACACTTGATTCCCCACACACCCCGATATTCACTTGCTCTTTAGGATTATGCTCATCAATGTATATTAGATGCTTATCTTCTCGCTCTGCATTTACTACCTCCACATCATTCTCATCAATAATATTTCCTTTGAAGAAATTCAAGTATTTAGAAAACCCCTTGGCCATCGCTTTATCAAGGTGCTCTACAATTTGATTGGCGACTTCAAAATAAACATGTACATGCTGTGTGTCACTATGGTCAAGAATTCTAGCCAACTCCGCTCTACTGATACCTTCTGCAACTAAACCAGTGGCAAGTGTATATCGTAGCCTCCTTGAAGTAACATGCATAAGTTCGCCTGTAAGTGGAGAAAGAATATTGTGTCGTTTAACAAAATTTTGAATTAACCGAACAATATCCTCACTTGTCATATTAAAAACATTTTCTATATCTTGAGAATTGATAGCTGCCGTATTTCCAGTTCTTTTTATTAATAACGGTCTTTCTTCCGACCTAACAAACGCCATACCAGCAAACTGTAACTGAATTGATTGATTAAACTCAATTAGCTCTTTAACCAATTCACCAAACTTCGGGTCTAAATACTCTTCCAAAAAGTCATCCCTAGGCTTTATCAATCTTTTTTTGATTCTAGGCATTTTTAATAAGAAACATGGTTCTTCCGACTCAGTTTGCAAAGCTACGAGATCCGACTCTCTTAGGTACGTTAAATTAGCAGGATTTCTTCCAAATGCTATAGAAAGAGCAATAACCACTTTCTGCTGAAGATGTTCGAAGTCTTGTCCTTCATCTGACGTAAGTGCAGAAATAAGTAACGGAAGCTCTAAAGATCTATGTAAAGGTCCCTGCACAGGGTCTTCCATCCTTACCGCCTCACCTTTAGGATTGCCAGGCACCTCTAACGCGGCTAACTCTTGAGCATAAACCTCAGAAAAACCATTCTCAGGATAATTTTCAGCACCCCAGAGATACCACTGTATCGGTCTATACATTCTCCATAAACTATTACTCGAACGAGCACGATTAATAGCTTCTTCCATTAGTTTAATTAAATATAATTCAACATTATTGTTCTTATCATTAATGTCCCAAAATCTTAAAATCTCTCGCCACACATCTTGAAAAGATGCATATCCAGCATGAGTAGAAACTCGTTTTATCCGTTCTTCTAGGTATGCTTTAAGCGAACTCCTCATATTTAGATTCGTCACTTTATTAAAATTAAGTGATGAGCCTGAACGCAGAATATATGGCAACTTCCAAACATCGCCAGACACATTCAATTCTTTACCTTCCCGAGTAAGTAATATCTTTTCTTTAGGTTGAGGCCAAACTATCTCATCTTGTAGCAATAATTGTTCTTTCATTTTCAACCTCTTTCTGACAGAATTTTAGTTTGATAATTAGCCAGTGAAAGCATTGCTTGTTCTTCCACCTCTTGTGCTATATACGTATCTTGTGAGCTTAAACTACTATCTCCTCGCAACAATGCCAATGCCTCTCTTCGTCTTTGCTCCTCTAGTCCTAAACTTCTTAAAACCTTTTCAAGCTGTGATGAAAAGGTATGCCTAAGTGATTTAGCCGTAAGATTGAAAGGAAGATCATCAGGGTAATGCTCTCTTAACAGCTGAAAGAATTGTGTGATAGAAGGTAAAGACAGTGGTGATCCCTTATCACTTAAAATCAAATACTCTGACTCAGTTTCAGACCTATCTTCTAAAACCTCTCTCCAAGTAACTATGTAATCATCTAATACGGTTATGAATTCTAGGTTCTCGATGGGAATTATTCTTCCGTTACGCTTAATCTGTGGCCTAGGCTTTCTTAAGTCTTTAGGATCCTGTTTTCTCCGCTCAACATGAACAGCTGATATAGCACCTATCTTGATATCTTCTACTCTTAAACTGAGGAGCTCGCCCGGCCTAAGACCGCAAAACAGCATCAAACCAACTGAAACATAATTTCTATACTTAATGGCTGCTTCCCTACCAAAACCATTAGCATTGATTGGATGTATTAAATCCATTAAAAACTGAGCCTCTATCTCTGTTAAACCTTTTTTAATATTTCTTCTTGAAGGTGGAGATGATATAAATGAGCTACCCAACGTATTAAGCACAAACCGCTTTCTATCCTGATAATAATCATATTCTTCCGTCGACCATGCTGTCTGACTAATCATAATATCTAAATACCAAGCTAAAAATTGACGAATTGTCGTCAAGCGCTGATTAAACGTATTTGGTGTATTTGCTCTTCTCTTTCCATTTGTCTGGTCAAATCTCAAACTCTCTACCAAACCTCCTTTTAAATCTGCCTCTGTAAAAAAATCCTTTCCTAATAACTTAGTTGATAGGTCATACCCTTTTTTGTTTAGCCATCGATAAAGAATAAGTAACTCCCTTAAGTTTCTGACTTGCGTATTAATACTTAAAGCACGCCTAGAAAGAATAAACTCATTAGGCAAGGTTATAGGAAAACCAGAACCATCCAATAGTATTGGTAATTGCACTCCCGACTTATGATTTATTACTTTTACACGCATCCTATCAACCTACAAAACAATTATTAGAACAATGAATCTTTACAAAAATAACATATATGATTTTTTATAATTACAATTCTTAGGAACATAAAAAAAGTCTTCTCAAGTTAACAAACTCAAGAAGACTTAAATAAAAAATAAACCCATCAAAATCAATTGGATACGATTAAAAACACCAAATCAACTTAACAGTTTTATTTATATATTATTCAGAACGGCAAGTCATCATCTAGACTATCGAATGAATCTGGGCTCTTTGCAGGAGATGCAGGTTTTTCTGGGGTCTGACTTGGACCGCTAGCAGCACCTGGCATTGGGCGACTATTGTCTTCGAATCC
>JAAZFA010000460.1 GCA_012511995.1 Thermoproteota archaeon
CTTAGGGTTAAATTGTTGTCCCGCATAAAGTCTTTAGCATCTTTCCATTTGCCGCGCCCAACATAGAGTAGTAGCAAACAATCTATAGCGTGGTCTTTTTCTAGCATTGTTTTGATTGCTGCCATCTCGGGTTCTGTCAGCACCCGCTTAATTTTTTCTTCGTCTACATTTTTCACCATTTGTATGTCTCCTTTCATTTATTATTTAATGCGCCTATCAATATGACTTATATTATGAATCGCGAGACATATCTTTAGACGCCAATCTCCCGAATAACATTAATTGCGACTATCTAATAAATATAAACTCCAAGACATGATTTAAATTAATAAACCATATGCTATAGTTTCAAAAATAACAATTTTTCAACATCAATAATTTTGGTTGTGTCTCCTAATCGGCTAGCTTTCCTATGTTATCGCTATTTGAATGGTTGTTCTCTTTGAGCTTAAGTACCTTTCTTTCATTCCAACATAAACACGCCTGTTACAGCACCTAGCAAGCAAAATGTTAAACAAATTCTCAAGACCCCGTGTGCTCCAACACATCCACCTATGCTTAATCCCCTTAGCAACCTCACCCACCAAACGCTCAATCAAATTGTTAGTCATCAGAACCTGAATTCCCTTCATAACCAACCTTGCGAAAGTAACCATATAGTTTGCTGCACGCTTAATAAAACGGGCAACAGCAGGCAACCCAGCCTCAAGCATCTCCCAGCTAAGCATCTCAAGCTCCAAAAGACTCCAGTTGATCCTCCACTTCAACCTCCCAAAATTCCCATCAGCCAAATGCTTATTCACCGAGTTACGAAGAATAACCAAAACAGTCTCAAGCTTACCAACCAAGATATCCCTCTGATCTTTAAGCACATTTGCACTCCACAAATAAAACCGTACATCACCAATACAGTGGCGAACACAAGCCTGATAATTGAACGCTTTCTCTAAAAGAGCGTTCCTAAGAGCAGGCTCATTATCCGACACCGCTGCCTTAGCAAAACCCTTAAACTGATGCATAGTACTCTTCCAAGGCTCGTTTACACTAAGCCCCAAAAGACTCTTCTCACCCGGTAGATTGATTCTTCCCTAAAATAACATTGATTTCATTCTTCCTACCGCCTAAACCATGGCATTTGGTCCCATCGCCCAAAATCAAATCCTGGCTGTGCACAGGTAACCGTCTACGTTCTTGGTTCATGAATTCGCCTACTCTCCTAACACAACCATGAATTCGACACTTTGAAACCTCAGCGTTTGTGAGGTTCTCAATCACAATTTTGGAATCACGATACGTCAGATAAGTAGCCATTTTAGCGCATTCCAAAGTTAAATCGTCAATAATTCTCTTCTTTGGCGCCACTCCAACATAAACAAGTAGTGGCCTCATAATAGAGCCATTCTCCAAACAGCGTACTTTAGTAAGCCTAAATTCCACTCTGCCATGCCTTGTATTGAGTGTTTTGTTTGTGCTTCCAACTCTTTTGAACTTTCTATTAGGGTTTCTATGGTGTCTTTGACTGCAAAGGTTCAACAAGAGTTCCTCTTGCGGCTTTATTATGGCTGATTTGAGGATTTCTTTTGGGATGTTTACTTGGTCTAGTTCTTGGGATATGTTGGCAAGGCTTAAATCGCTTTGAATCTCTGTTTCTGTTTGGACTGAGATCATTTGAGTTCTATTCCTTGTTGTTTGGTGATAACAAAGGATGGACTCAACTCAGTTCAAAAAAGTTAATCGATTAGAAGACAGCACCATAATTTTTATTCATCGAAAGGCTTAACAGACCAAACTGGCATCCATCCACATAGTGGCTAATCTTTGGCAAGCACAATTCAATATGAAATCCCTACCTGGAATCAAATCTATGATATGCTTCTATCCCAAGCAAAAAAAATTCAAAAGACCGACTACACACCTGATATAATAGTGGCAATCATACGAGGGGGTTTGATTCCAGCGCGTATATTAACCGACCTTCTAGAAGTACCTCAACTTA
>JAAZFA010000461.1 GCA_012511995.1 Thermoproteota archaeon
AATCTCCGGCGTTCAATACAACTTGACCAACAATTTCTCCATCAAATTCAACGACCAATCGACGCCCGTCTACACAACGGTGCCAGTATCTCAAAACAATGTTGGGACAAACCTAAACTATGTTAACACAGAATTAACAGCAGGTCACTTGCAACTTACTGCACACGTTAAAACAAACGCCAACGCCAAACCAAATACGTTGTATACAATATCATTACATAACGTTGCAAATTCATCTGCACCGGTAGGTTCGATAAGCTTCTTCACTCCTCCTTCGATAAACCTTGGAGAAACAATGACCTTTGTCTTTGATGTTGGCGCTGAACTTGACACGTCAATGGCTTTCGTTTTACAAATAGTGTAAAACAGCTGGGGCGGTTAGTTATGCACTTAAATGCTGCTAATTCACCATCTCGATATTACGAAAATCGAACAAAAACAACCTTTAAATGTGCCTTAATCTAACTCAGACAAGGTGATGTGCTCTTGAGTTACCTTTCGCTACTCCGTTCCGAATTAAAGGTAAAAATCCTGCTAAGTCTTCTAAAGAGTGCCAAAAAACTAGCTGACTTAAAAAGCGAAATTGAAAACACCCGAGATACTACTATTCTTCATATTCTATATGAATTTGAAACCTCCAATTTGATAACTAAAAATCAAAAAGTGTATGAATTAACAGCTCTTGGCACCTTACAAACAGAGCTTATAAAAAAATACATGGATTCTGTTGAGGTTCTGGATAAGTTTAAAGATTTTTGGTTGCTTCACAAAGTCTCCTCAATCCCAACAAACCTTTTATTTAACCTAAATGCTTTGAAAGATGCCGAGATTGTTCAAGCTAATACCTCCGAGTTAGGCGTTGTACACCAAAAATTTGTTGATTTGGTTCAAGATTCAAAAAGACTCTATGGCACCGCGCCCATTTTTCATCCAGATTTTATTTTGTTAACTGGTGTTTTGCTGTCACAGGGGTGCAAAATAGAGTTAATCGTAACTACACCTGTTTTAGAAAAAATTTTTAGCCTTGTAGACATTGAGGATTTGGCTCGACATATCGAAGGTGACCGGTTAAAAATTTACACCAAGGAAGACTTAGAACCTGCGCTTACTGTCACTGAGAAAATCTTTTCTTTGGGGCTCTTTTTGCTTTCTGGAAAGTACGATGACAGTATGGATTTGTTGGCTTTTAGTAAAGAGGCAATTGCTTGGGGCGAGGGTCTCTTTGCGGAGTTGCTAAAGTCAAGTGAAACAGTCGACATTACCAAATACTCAAAAAATAACTTGTAGGAGCCAAAATTATTAAAAAAATCATTTAGCGTTGTTAGGAAACAGTTAATATGGTTTACGGTATATTTAATTTCATCCAGTAGGCGAACCGACAATGTCTGATTCATTATTCACTGCAAAGATTACTCAATCGCATCAAAAAGTCAACAATTTCAATGCATTCTTTTACAAAACATTACAGTTCATGACTGCATCTTCGATTCTCCTGTCCTTGAATTCCTCTATGGTTGTTACCTTTGGTTTTTTAATCTATGGCTATACTCTTGCACCTCCACTACTCTTGGCAGGTTTCTTAGTTACTTTTGCTGTTTACGGTTTAAACAAAGTAACCGACAAAGCGGAGGACTCAATAAATAAGCCCGAGTTAGTGACAAAAAGGACTGATTATTACCTATTTGCTTCTGTTGTCTCAATGATTATAGGGTTGGGATTGGGTTTCACTGGGGGAATTGTCGCTGTTATTATTCTTGTTATGCCTTTGATTCTTGGGATTGTTTACAGCATAAAAATTTGTAAGTCGGTACCGAGACTCAAGGAGATCACGGGTGTTAAAAGTTTAGTTGTAGCGATAAGTTGGGCTTTACCTGGCTGTTTTTTGCCAGCGTTGTTCGGGTTTAATATTTTGATTGCAGGTTGTGTTTTCTTTTTTATATTCATAAAAGTGTTTGTGGGTGCGATCCTTTGTGATGTGTTGGATGTTGTGGGGGATGCCTCTTTAGGTGTAAAAACTATACCGGTAAAAATGGGTGTCAAAAACACAAAAAGATTGCTAGTTGTCTTGAATACTTTGTTGTTGCTTTTGCCGTTTTATTGTGCCCTGAATGGAGTTTTGGTTGAATTTTTACCCGTTTTTGTTTTTGGTAGTGCCTATGGATATTTAGCGATTTGGTGGTTTACTAACAAACGGTGTACACGTGTTTCTGCTGGGTTGATGTTGGATGGCGAGTGGTTCCCATTGCTACTCTTTGCAGGTTTATTGCTGTTACTGTAGGCCCACATTGTACTTAGTGTAATGCGGTCGCTTATGATTCAAGAAAGACCTGAGACAGTCGCAAAAGTGAACTTAACAAAAT
>JAAZFA010000462.1 GCA_012511995.1 Thermoproteota archaeon
AGAAGAATGCCAATCGGCAGACAAAATTGTAGTCGCATGGGGTAACCACGCAACAGACAACAGACATGCAACCCTGCTTAAGGTGCTTGAAGGACAGCGGTTAGTGTGTTTTGCAAAGAACAATAACGGTAAACCAAAGCACCCATTGTATGTGTCACTTAAGGCGCCATTAATTCCATACAACCAAACATAGACGTGTTTAAAATTAAAAAACTATAGCCAACCATATTGTTCAAAAAACCAGAAGCCTCAAACCAGCCATCCCCAAAGATGGACTAAGAGAGTTAAATTTCCCCAGTCCACCAACTACTACTTCATTTGTTGTTCATCAACTCAACTGTCTGATAAACACTGTCACCTCGAAGCGGAGACAAGAATAAAAACGCTTCTGAGTTCAAGACAAATAGAGTGCTTACCCATCACAAAACAAGCATGCCAAACCGCTGTTCAGCGGGCAAAAAAGGCAAACGTCCCAGCAGATAATGTATTGACAACAAGAACTAAGGAGGAAATAATAGTGACGGCAATAAAATAGTAACTGCAATAAAACATAAAATTACGCACTATGACGCTAAGCGTTAGACAGCATATAAAAATGGAGCGTACCGATTGAGTTATTATTCGCGGAAACATTTATGACATCATAAGAACTTTTTTTAAAAATAACAACCATGAGGGGAATTAATGCATACTAAAGAAATCGGCAAAAACATCTATCAAGTCGAATTAAACACCGGAGGTATAGCTCAATTGATATGCAGCTACATTGTCACTGGTTCCAATCCAATCTTAGTTGAGTCGGGCCCAACTAATTCCATTCCGAACCTCCTTAGCGGTATTAAAGAATTGGGTATAAAACCAGAAGATATCCGGTACGTCGCAGTTACACATATTCATCTTGACCATGGCGGCGGAGCAGGCACCCTATTAAAACAGTTACCAAACGCTAAAGTTATTGTACACCCACGGGGAGCTCCACATATAATAGACCCCGAACGACTTTGGCTGTCAAGTCAATCGGTTCTAGGTTTTGTAAGTGACATTTTTGGGAAACCTGAACCAACCCCCAAAGATCGAGTGATACCATTAACTGAAGGCACAATTGATTTGGGTGATGAAGGTAAACTCTCAATACTTGAAACAGTTGGACATGCTTCGCACCATCTGAGCTTTCATGAATCCTTTAACGGCGGAGTGTTTCCCGGTGATGCCGCTGGTACTTATCTGCCCGAATGTGATGCCGTTGTACCTACTACACCGCCTCCATTCCTTCTGGAACCGGCGTTAACTTCTCTTGATAAACTCATAGCACTAAATCCAACTGCACTCTACTTTAGTCACTTTGGTAAAGCTAACAATGCAACTAATCGTTTAAAAGCCTACAAGGAACAACTCAAACTCTGGGTAAAAATCGCTGAAGAAGGTGAGAGAGAGGGCTTAAGTTTTGAGCAGATACGGGATAACATAATTGCTCAGGATCCAATAATGGTTCAGGTTGGTCAATTTGTAAAGGAGCATCGTATTTACCAAAAAACAGTTATGGAAAACTGTGTCCGTGGTGTTGTAGGATATGCAAAACAGAAGCTTGAAAAAACCATAACCTAACCGCTGGTTTCTTTTATGTTGAGTTGAAACTCGTCCAATTCCGCAATATTCTTTTTCTTACTAAACGGGTTGACGCGGCTACAACCTACAGTTGCAATTATTGCTGTGGTAAAGATGACAACTACAGCTATACTTACAAACAGATCAGAGTATTCTAATCCGTATTGGACAGGAAGGGTTGCTAAAACTGCAGCCGCTAAACCTCTTGTAAGCACTACTGTCATTACCTTACGCTCACTTTTCATGGGACTACGCAAAGTTGTAAGCCATACCGCACCAAAACGTGTTCCAAGAAGAATTAACGAAATAGCGACCCCAGCAAGCAGCAATTCCACGGTTGAAACCGAAACTATTAAACCTAAAAAGACAAAGAAAAATGTGCGTATAAGAAAAGCAATTTCAGAGCCAAACCGCTTCAACCCATCACTAACAGAGAGTGAAAATTCTTTTGCTCGCTCACTAGCTGTCTGCCTGAAAACATTAAGAATGCTCTTTTCGTTTCCAAGAATTAAACCAAAAATTAAAGCAGTTAAGGCACCGCTTCCACCTAAACTCTCAGAACCAGCGTAACCTAACATAACAATGCCTAACGTTAACATATATGAAAAAGACTTAGTGGCAACCTTTGATAATGCGAACAACCATGCGAATCCTAAAACTATACCAAAGATTATTCCAATCAAGAACTTGCCTGCAACACCAAATGCTACTTCGCTAACAACTACGTCTCCAGTAACAATGATATCAATAAGAGATAAACTGATAACGATACATAAAATATCAGTAATAGCAGACTCTAAAATGAGTGTAACAGCGCCTTTTTCACTGATCTTAATCCTGCTGGCTAGAGAAATAACCACTATGGAGCTGCTACCGCCAAAAATGCTGCCGAAAAGTAACCCATAGAATAATGGGACGCTAAACACGATTATTGTGAATGCTGCAACGCCTAAAACACTAAAAATAAAACCTAAAACTGCTAGCAACAACGCTTTTGGACTATTAGAAAATACCTGCTTTATATTCAGGTTCATGCCACCATCGAACAGTATGTACGTTAAAGCTATAGCCGCAACAAATGGGGCATAACCTGACATCGTAGAAGAGTGAAATATACCTAGAACAGGGCCACAAAGGATACCGATGAGTATCAAAACAAACATATCCGGCACCCCAGTCTTACTAAAAAGATAATTTGCTAAGAACCCTATTAGAATTATCAATCCACCTACTATGAGTGCAATTGAAACCGAATCAACCAAGGGCCATCTAAATAGGTGTTTACAACCAAGGTCCTTTTAGACTTTTCCCGAATAAGGGTAAACAGAAGGAATTATTCATAACGTTTTATAACCCCATAAGCTTCCTTTTTTGACGGTGAAAAGATTTTGGGTGAAAACGAAAGTCGAGCCGCATCTGAAGCGGTTCCACTAGAAAAA
>JAAZFA010000463.1 GCA_012511995.1 Thermoproteota archaeon
GTAGATAGGTCATTTCGATGCCTTTCTCTTCCAGCGCACGGCAATGATTTAAAACAGATGGATGTTCTATTGAGGATGTAATCATATGGATTTTTTCAGCAGAAAACGATTCTGCAACCCCGCGTAGCGCCCAATTATTGCTTTCAGAACCACTAGAAGTAAAAAATATTTCAGATGGCCGGGCACCGATAGCTACTGCAACCTGTTTTCTGGCATTTTCGATTGCCCTTTTGGCCTTTGCGCCAAAGGAATATAAACTAGAGGGGTTGCCATATTGCTCCCGTAAAAACGGCAACATCTTGTGAAATGCAGTATCAGATATTTTTGTTGTGGCTGCATTGTCAGCGTAAATCACAGGAGACCTCCACAATATCACGAATACCTATATTGTATATTAGGTATATCTCGCTTGCCCGGCACATCAAATTCCTGAGGAGCTAAAATGCATAATTGCTGTTTAATAATTGCCCTCATTGATTTGGCAGGCTCAAGACAATATTTAACAAATTCCTCCGGCTTTATATCCGTTTGCGTTTCAGCGTGTGGGAATAACAATTTGGTAAAACCGGTACACAAGCGTGTTATTGCTGTAACGTCCCGCTGATCAGATTTTGGTGGCACATCCAAGCACGAGTCTACTAAAGCTGAAAATTTGAGTTCATCGCGTAATTCGTGTAGGACTTCGGCAAAATACTCCGTATTCAAAGCCCAACCGTTAGCAATAATACCAGTATGGAAACGGGGAATTTCCCAACCAGGTATAAATCCGTGAAAACGGTCAAGAATTGCAGGCTCTCTAAAAACAGGGTTAATTTCATCAACCATATTTATTGCGGAGTTGAATTTTTTGGCGTCAATATTACCTAAGATTATAATCCCTGCATCTGCAACTATTTGCGTATCAAATCCCTTTACTTCTCCAAATTCCATATAACTTTTAAGAGCAGCTTGTATTTGTTGGGGTTGTTCGAATTTCAGTGACTGTATTTCATCAAAAGCAACATAATCAAATTGGGTTATGAGACCGCCCGTACGTTTATTATTATCATAGAGTAGTGAAGCACGTGTAATAGTACCGCTAGATACTAGCCAACCACGTTTGCTTATCTTTTCATATACATAACTTTTACCCGTCCCCATAGGAGCAAGCTCAATAAGATTGATACGACGTTCTACGAAAGGAAGAAGCCTGCGAATAAAGTATAGTTTTTGTTCCTCCGTTTCATAACCTTGTGGATTGTAGTCAACCGCTGAGATGAGAATATCAAGCCATTCCTCAGTAGTAAAACTACGCCGCGCCTCTCGGTAGTAATCCAAATCAATATTATAAGGACAAAATGGTTGGTAACCTATCATCTTTATAAAACCTCTAGGTGGTTTCTTCAAAAAATCTTGCTCCCAAACAAGATCAAGAATACCCCAATTCTCGCTTTCGCGCAAAAGCGTGTCCTGCCAATTGTAAATAACGTCATTTGAGACTTCTCCACCAGCGCCTGTTTTCGTACCTCCAAAATCCGGAAGTTCAAATATTGTTTTACCTGTTTTTATATCAACACTAACCCGAATGCGAGCAAGGAACCGGACCATATCGCCGTTTACCATTTGTAATTTAAACTGTTCGTAATCCTCGCGATTTGGAATATACTGCTTTATATAGCGCGTTACACCATCATAATCTATGTTCCCTACATCATCCGAGAATTTCATTACAAGCCAATCGCGCATATATGAAGGCAAGCTCAAATCAGAAAAAAACTTGGTTCTTTCTGGATTCTTTAGAACGACCATATCGGAAAACACTTCTCTGAGTTTTTCCATTCTCACACCCCCCTACAAAAACATTGTACAACCTTGTTCTTTGAATTCTTGTATTTTAATGGTTAAATCGTCTTGATCGCAATCTATAATTTCTGCAAGGCAAGCGATACAGTAAAAATTCGTTACATTAAGACCCAGTATCTTTATAGATAATGCTACCTCATCTCTTTTTAATGGAGCATTACATTCAACGCATTTCCTCTTATTAGCCATAGAGTTATATCCCCATTTCGTTAAGCATTGCAGCTTTTGGCTTACCTTGTTCTGGCTGGGGATTTTTTAATGGTTTTTTGCGCGTAACCTTAATTACAGGCACAAGGTATTCTTCAGGCGTCATGCCCCCATGGATCTCACCTGCTACCGAGTTATCATCTGAGTTCCCGCCCGCAGCATTACCAGACTGTTTGAAATGCTCATAAGTTTTCATTACAATGTATTCCCCTTTGCCATCCTGGACAATATGTTCCATAGCAGAAGTAATATAAGGATCTGCTTTTCCATTTAGCTCGCAAAATCTTCCATAAGAACGGACAATTGCATTTTTTGGGGGATCAATTGCGAAGTTATCAGAAGCATGAAACATTAAAGCAGCAATTCGGCTGCTCCCATGATCTCCAGTTATTAAAACTTGATCATTATGATTGAGCAATTCCGAGACTCGCTCGACCACTTCTCCCATAATCTCTATTTGACGCGCAATACACAAGTAATAATCCTTATCATCTGGCACTCCATCATGAGATAGCTTGTCAAGCCTATCCCACTTCTCATCATCTTTGTTCCATTTTTTGTTATACTCCGTTTCAGTCGGAATAATAGCGCAACCGATTTTTGCATCAATCTCTATTTCATATTTTAACTTCTCCAACTTTTTCACTAATAATGGAAGCCATTCGGCACCTAAACCATCTACCCAAAAAGATCTACTATCACCATATTGTTGAATTACTTTGTTGCGGCTATCTATAGTATTAAAATCTATTTGATGTGGACAATCTTCTGGTATTCGATTGATAATCTTGCTTTTCCGATACCAACTAAAATAGCGTTCGATTTCTTCATTGACCTGGAAAGAAGGTAATAAATACTCTGCTAAATCGGGGTAATCAAATTTTAATTTCTTGGCAATTTCACTTATCTCCGCACCTACTCTGAGAAGATTGCTCACTGTTTTGACGGCATAAGCCCGTTCTTCCAATGTCTTATAGGTTAAATATGATAAACGTAGTTCTGCCGGCAAAACTTTGTCAAGCTTGGTGAAGTACTCTTTTCCATATTGAACTCTCATGATTCTTAATGCGTTTACACGTTCAATGAAATGTGTATCCTGGGGTTTAGGTATTTCAAAGATGGCGTCTCGGATCTGAACCGTTATGTCATCTGGATGATTTGCTTTATTAATAGCAATCGAATAATAATCATCTGTTGGATAAAGCCTATACCATATCCATAATAAACTGCGTTCAGTTGCAGTAAGATAATCGAATCTAGCTAAAACTGTTATGGGGTCAAAGTTTGCTCCCATATTAAAGATAGCTTTCACAGTTTCAGCAAAGCTTTGCTCAGGCTTAACATTTTTAGCAACATCAGCCCAAAACTGTTCATTCCCCCACTCGTGCTTTAATTTTATTCCATCGTTCACGAGTGAAGCCACATAGTCAAATGTTTCGTCTATAATTTTTATAGAAATATTGCCGATTGTTGGTTTGGTGTACTTAACAAGTTTGGTTGTTAAAAAAAATCTCTTCCTATTTTTATCAGTAAAAAGTCCATCCCATTTTTCTAGCCATTCCTGGAAGTTGTCTGCATCTGTTTTTATTACCGCAGAAAATATAGGAGAATATACATTTATCTTATACTCAAAAGAATCCGCTGAACTGCTCATATCCCATAGAAAATCCTTTTGACGCTCATCTACGAATGGCACGATCTGATCAAATATTTCTCGCCCGCCGAACAGCGGTATGATGTATTTCGTCTTCTCTCTTTCTGATTGCATAGTTGACCATATTCCTGGAAACACTGATGTTTCTTTAGCAGTTTCTCTTTTTACACACAATCTGAGATATTCACCAAACGAAAGAAGAAGGATCATTTTCTCTTTATTATTGTTTAATTCAAGTTTGAGTTTATTAAAATCCGGCAAAATATCCCCTCTGGCATAATAAGCAAGGTTTAGCGTAACGTCACAGATTTTGCTTAGTTCATCAACAAGCAAACAATAATCCTCATAATTACGAACAAATATTATCCTCGCTGGAAACCTTCCAGGAATATTGCGTTCGTTTATTACTCTATCTATGATTTCTTGAACAGTCATCGGGTTCCCCCCTATTGCAGAAAGTAACTGTACAACTCTGGATTATTATCAAGTATTCGTTTCACAACTTCGCGAAGTTCTGTATCCGACATAGAACTCACGCGTTTTTTTGCTTGAACCTGATACATACTTTGCAAATACGAATCCAAAAGGATGCGAATTTCAGGAACCTTATTTGCCCATGAGTATACGTCTAAAGAGATTTTTGCGTCAGTTTTCATTCTATCTAATAGAACGGATTTATTGGCGAGAAAGGCATCACGATAGCTTTCGCCTATATATGCAATAAAGCAGTCAGATAAATGTATGCTATCTTTGAGAACAGCAAGGTCGTCATTATCTAAGACATGGACTGCGTTTTGCAAAACGTCGCTATTAACCTTTCTTTTATCCTGTATGGCTTTGATGGTCTCAATTGCTGATAAAATATGGCCATCAAGCACCCAGGCGATAGGAACATTCTCCTTATTGCACCATTCACTTACTAACTCTACACCGCTTTTATCCGCCCAAAGTTTTTGAAGTAAAACCGCGTTTCGATTATATGAGACATTTTCAAGTAACCCATTAAGCGTTGTATTGAAAACAATACTGGGTGTTTCATAAACGGAAGGCTTCAGGGACATATAAATTTCACTTAGTTCCGCATCGCTATAACTAATAGCACGCGTTTGCAATACTCCTTCAAGAATAAGTTTAGGCTGTGATAGATACTCCCAAACTGTTTTTGCGTTTTCCTTTAGATTTTCTTTGATATTCTTTTTATCGTTAAAATCCGTCCAGGGGTTTTTAGAGATCTCCCTCATAGCTTTCAATGTCGGGATCCAACTATATTCTAAAGTTTCAACTATAGTTCCAGGTACCTTCATATTATCAAAAACATTGTTTAATTCTTTTTGTAGAGCCGCATAGGTCTTCCTGTTTACACTCAAAACCAAGTTCAAAGTAACAATCACGTCAAGTTCCTCTTCTAATTCGGCAAGTCTTGATGCGACCTCTTCTTCTCGCCATGTAGAAATAGCATTTTGCAAATACTCACGTAAAGCATCAAATAAGTCCTTATCAGTATAGTTCAATTGCTTACATAGCATTTCAATCGCAGGTGATTGAGTGTAAATATATTGCTTAAACGCACCATACATGACCAATTTATTAGCGTAAACATTTGCCATGGTCTTGCGCAGACTACCTCTTCCATTAAAAAGGGTTACCACCTCTGACATTATGCTATCTTGGTCAAATGAATCCTCGTAAATAAAGTTGCAGAAAAGCTCTGTTAGTTTTATTGCAATATCTTTTGAGTCATCGCCACCTAATTTATCGCTCGCCAGATACTTCATTGTCCAAAATGGTACACCTACCCCTTGAATTTTTGCTCTTATATATTTACGCGCTTCTGTATCACTCACACTCTCCCTATCTGAAAGACCAAACATTGCTTGTACATAAGGTCTAAATTTCTGCCAAACGGCTGATCCAGATGTCAAAAAGTTATTCAAGGTTTTACCATCCAGCATTTTATTGACCATGCTTGCTAAATTTATGTCTGTGGGTAAATGTGTGTTATTATTGCTATCAATCCAATTAAAGGGGGAATCAGTATATGGCCGTAAAGTAAGACCAATAAAACAACCTGCTGCTAATGAGTTATAATATCCGAAAGGCGGTTGCTGCAGGTTTGCCCAGAGATTATCGAGCGATACTTTGGCGCCATCAGCTAATTCCCGCTGAATATATTTGGCAAGCTCGGTTACTGCCATCGCTTTCTCCCCGGATAAACTTTTAAGCGTTTCTAAATCGTCGACATCCCAAGCTCCTATTGCTTTAAGGGGATTAACAATATTATTTATTTGTTTGTTGCTAATCTTTTTTGTAATACCAGCCAGAACAGCATTGTCATTGCACTTCTTAAATGCAGTATTGCTTAAAACAATCCGCTCAGGGCCAGCAGAAAATACTCGGAACAACACATCGTTTTCTACATGTTTGACTAAATCACTTTGTCCATAAAGACCCGGGAATTGTATATCACCATAACAAGCAAAAATCTGTCCATTTGAAGCGATTGTCGACCACTCTGCGACATATGCAGCTGCCTGTGCTTCATATTTACTAGCACTAGCAGGTTTTGCATCTTCAGCTGACAGTTCTTTATGCGTTATAGCTGTATACCACTGTTCAAGGATATCGGTCGTGCATGGTTCCTTCATTACTGCAACGACTAGTCTTTGCGTGTTTTCTTCAGCAGCAATCTGTTTTAATTTAGTCTGGAACATACCATAATCGCTTGCATTAGATACGCTAACAACTAGCAGTCCTATTTTCCAAGGTGCTTTGGCTAGCTCGGTTTTTATTTCATTAAGACGCGTTTTAATAGAAATAGTCTCCGATGAACAAGCGGCAATATACATCCTGCCAAACGTTGCTTTTGTGCTGTCCCACATGCAACTTTCAAGCGCCTTGGAAAATACACCATTCTTTGAAAATAGGACATATCGCGTATATTTCTTTTTAGTATCTTCAAGACGAAGATCAAAGGGGTCGCCTCCTCCTATGTAAGGAAGTTCTAGCCGTGCGTCTCCATTTGCTTGTTTATCAAGGCGTAGAAGACCTATTTCCTCAAATGATTGCAAATATGTGTCAATTGTTGACGTTTCAAGTTGGCCACGGAAACACTTATATAACGTGTTTTTGGTTGCGCCGATTCGGTTTCCATAATTACTTTGACGGCTATAAAGATTGCTGACACTACTACCGCTCATCACTGCAATAAGAAGCAGGGCCGCCTTAAAAACATGCATTGCGTATTCATCAGAAATCGATTCCTGTTTATTCAGATAATGTTGAACAACTTTGCGCGCATCCGTACTGAATTCCCGTATATCGCTTCCGCGCATGAAAAAATAGTCCCAAAGATAGTCAGCCGTAAGCCAACTCCACCCATCGGGTTCATTATTCTCAATGTAATTAATGAAACCTACTCCTTGAGAAGATTCTTCTCTATCCTTCATAAATCGAAACAACGTACGCTGAGAAGCACCAAAGTTCTGTGCGACAGTTGCAAGCAAAGACAGTGTCATTGGGTGCAGGGGACAAAGTTTTGACATACGTTCGTTGATGTTTATGCTTTGATCTAGGTTATCAAACTCACTCTTATACTTTTCGATGGATTTAAGCAATTCTTTTTTAACATCTTGCCACTGCGATTCCATGCCAGGTCGTGGAATAATAGAGTCGCCAATGAGATCATAGGCTGCGCTTTCAGTTATATGAAACTCTAATTCATGGTAACGGTGCAATATACGTTCATAGGTCTCGCCACCAAGTTGATCCACCCATGTCGGATCGCGATGAACAATGAGGCACATAAAGAAAGGGGCATTCGGTTGTTTACAAAACTCGGATAAACGTTGCAGTACATTATCGTCACCGCAATCGCGTAGAAATCCTGTGAATTCATCCCAAATAAATACGATACCGGTATCTTGCAAACTGTTACCTGCGATAATGTCTCTTAGCCATTCCTCAAATTTGTCTACGGTGTTTGTGAACATTGAAAGGTGTTGGTCATCACATATACGTTTAACCATGTTAATTGCTGAATAATTACCCCCATAAACAGCTTTACGAAATGAATCTAAATCTGTATATTCATCAGACAATCCATAAATAGGATTATCAAATACATACTGCCAATTAATAATATCATTAGCTACCGCTTCTTTAGCAGCGTTAATGAGAGAGTTTGTCCCGTAATATGCCTTATCACCAAATTTTTCAGCTAGTTTTTCTTTGATTTTGTCTTCCATCTCCATCATCAGGTGGGTACCACTTTTTATGTCGGTTGCACCGCTTTTCCAAGCGACAAGATATTCCCCCTTTTGTCGCACTTTAAGAAAACGCTTTTTATATCCGGCAAGGGAAGGCCTATTAAGAAACGCTTCGATATTGGAAACCTTGTCCTCAAATAAATGCTTTAGCACTATAGCAGCGTAACTTTTACCCGTACCATAAGCACCATGAATCCAGAAGGAACGGCGTTTGTCATTGTCTTCCCAGTTCATGGTTTGGCATACCGCATTGATTGCTTTTTTCATATCTTCATGGACAATATATTCCTGCCAAAGGTTTGGGTTGCGTTCTTCTGCATCCAAATCCACAACAGATTCATAGTGAGGAGAAAGCTCAATATATTGGCTGTATTTCATTATTGGATTCCTCCTTTACTGTGTAATCAAGTTGAGTACATCAATAGGCTTTTTCTCTGGCACGAGAATAATATTGTCTAGGTCTTGTACAAACACTACACGAATATATTCGGGAAAACTAATAGCAATGCTTTGTAAGATTTCTTTATAATAATTTGGATTTAACCCAAATATAGAAGCCGGATCAACGCCCTTTGCGTCCGCACTCGTGCGTGTATTAGCAAGCTGTGTAAGGGTAAATGTATAACGGCTAGTTTTCTCAGCGTACTTATACAATGCGTAAAGTATCGCAATTGACTCAGGAGCATCCCAACCTTGCTTGATATATTTAAAACTCGCCCCATCTGGGATAGGTATACCTTGTTTCAGTACTGCACCTACAGGTGAGTGCCGAAGTGTTTCAAGAAGTGCGGTAACAGCATTATCTCGTGTAGATGGCGAATAGTCATCACCGAGCATAAATATAAGCTCAGCCTTATCATAGGTTTCACCGATCTCAGTGTAAAGCATATACCATCTTGTAATGACAGAGTTGTAGGCGAGATTCGTCCATATTACTGCCCACACCAAAGGGTGCCCTGCTCCTAGAGGGCGAAGTCGCTCGCAGAGTTCGGTAGGCGTTCCTGATTTATCCCCCCTGCTTGCAGTTATAAGTAACTCAGCCTCGCGGAGCCATATACGAAGTGCATCATATTGGCGGTTACCTAACTGCCCCATAGTAAAACAGTCTGTTCCATGTTCAAAATAATGCTCAAGCCACGGCCTTCGAAATCCAAATGTTTGATAGCGGTTCATACCTTTTAATTGCATATTATTACCCTCCGTTATGGACAATGATTTGGCCACCCAACAACCCTTGCCACCTGTAAAACTTATACATTCTCCACAATGAATACACAACTCCTCGCGGATGAAAGTTTTTCCCTCATCGGTTATTTCAAATGCACCTACCGGACATTGGACTACACATGCTTTACATCCGACACAATAAGCAACCTTATTAGCTACACCACGCAAATGACTGATTATAAACCTATCCATTTTTGAATAAGGACTATATATAACTGTATTTGCTGTCATCACAAAATTATATGATTGATGGTTGATAATCTGTGTGTATGTGTTTTCGTGTTTCTCAACTATTTTTCCAAGTACCCTACAGACATCCCACCAATTTTGCGTTTTGTGCGAAAAGTGGAATTCTATTCTATCTTCGTTAATGATTTCAGTTACGCGATTGCCACCACCAGGCAAACCACGTCCACCCATTCTAGCTCGCCAGCCGCCATTTTCGATATACTTCCGCTTGTTCTTCGCAGGGTTTACGTTTTTGACATAGCTTTCTACTTTTCCGAGCAACGGTTGTATCTCGGATTCATGATTTCCATAGCTTAAATGGTCGCGCCATCCCGAAGACATAGGGCAAACTGAACAACCCACACGGTTGAATCCTTCGCGGTATAAACCATTAAAGAACACTCTATGCTTCAATAGATATAAATAAACCTCCGCCGTCCCCCAATCCAAAATCGGACTGACATTGGTCTGGCTTGCGTTTTTAACACCTTCTCCAATTGCATCGTACATCGCCCGAGCAGCACTTTCTTCTCTACGGACACCGTCAAATACTATGGCTTTTGCTTCATAGTCTCCAGTTATTTCCCGAAGTTTTAGAATAGTCGGTACAGATTTATGTACAGAACAACACCAGCGTAACCGGCGGCCAGGGGGTCCAAAGGCATCCCAGGTTTCGTCTGGGCTCATATGGCTGGCTGCTTCGAAGAAATGTAGTTTATTCCAGTGTGCTTTTGAACGTTCTACGGCCTCAATGGTTTCGTCTAGTTCCATTCCGGTGTTACTAAATATAACAACGAATTCATCTGGTCGTAGTGCTTTAGCCACCAGATCTAGTAATACTAGACTGTCCTTACCACCAGAAAAGGCAACCACGAATTTCATGCCACGTTTATGATAATCCTCGTAAACTTTACGAATAAACTCAATTGCAGTTTTTTCAAGGCCAAGCATAAGCCCTTCATTCTCTTTCCATAAAGTATCAATTCTGATAGGTGTTAGCTTCAAATCCTCATTCTTTATCTTGATAGTTGGTTTGGTATAAAAACCGCCACCAACAGCCTCGGCGACAAGCTCACCATTGATAATATACCTCCGTATTCCTTCTGCCCATAGAAGAGGGGCATCCGTTTTTGGATATTTCCAGTACCTATTTAATTCAAAGTAGTCAAGCTCTTCTTTGAAAACTGGTCGGATTTCTTTGATGACTTTGGCATTTGGCACAAGTCGATATATTCCGTTTTTTGTTGTCCATTCATATCCGTACATAAATTTATTTCTCCAGAATCATAACCGTCAGGTTTTGATCAGAAAACGCAAAACGGTAATCTTTTAGTGCTTTATGCATGTTCCATATCAGTTCATTTCCTTCAATCATGCCCACTTCTCGTAATTTTGTCCTTAACTCCTCAGCATATAGTTTGCAAGGCAGTTTATATTCACAAAAACAAAATTGGTGAACTACATCGGCAAACGTATTAAACCTTGATTTTGCAGGCACAACCGCCGCCCCTACCGTGTCAAGAGCCTGTTTTTTTAGACTTGGGAAGATTACTTTATAACCGATGCCAGGCCGAATACGTAGTATTTCTTGTAGTAACAAAGGTGTCCATTGTAACCCATTTGGCAATCCTGGCAAACTAGAAAACCAGCTTGTCTTTATGTCACGTAGAATGATATATGGTGTCTCTTCAGTTGAAAACAACGTTTTTAGTGCTTTTGCAATCAATGAACAACGGTAGGAATTTGGTTCTAATGTTTCAATGAGCATAAATTTGGCTTTATCGTGGAATATTAGTTGATCCTTATCTAACACAAGCGAATTATTTAATGATGTAAGCTTGATTTGTGAAAAAAAATTATCAATTTGTTCCCGCGTTACAATACCATTGTGTTGACGGGCTAGATTTATAATCAGACCTTTAGAAGTCTGAGGGTAGTCCGGTTGGTTTTGCCAAATGTGCGGCGAGTTAAAAACATAGTCATTTTTAAATGCCCGAACAAGAAAATGCCACAAATCATTCTCAGAGTTTATTCCATTGTCATTAAGGAACATTGATAATGAATTTTGTGATGCACTCCAAAGGATACCTATATTGCTATATCCGTTAAGTGTTAAAAAGTGTGTGCCGAGAATATCGCTCAGACCCTTTTTGCCTTCTTCAAGATCGACTATATCTTTGAGCCCATTATTAGAAACTGCCTTTTCGCCTGATGAATCATCAGTAATATCTTTGTAAATAAACCGCTTGTAAGCCTTAAACGCTGCAGAATACATATTGTGACCAGTTCTGTTGGTTTCTATAAACTCTCTATCATGAAAAAGCAATTCTACAAATTTGCCAACTGCTTCATGTTCGGTTGAGGTTTCATTAACTGCGATATTTAATATCGATTTAAAATTATGGAACGTTCTTTCGATGGCATTGTAATAGTTTCTTATGGTAGCAGGTGAATAATTCATTGATTCCATCCAGATCTGAAAACTCCGTTTGATTGAATCGTTCCATATTACGATTGTTTTATAATCTACCTGTTCAGGTTCAGCAACTTCGCTGCATGCAACATTATTTGCCGGAGTTGATTTGTTATCTTGCGTTGATGACAACAAAAAATAAACCTTTTCGCCTTTTGGATTTCTTTCAAATCTAAAATAGTCCTTAGCGGCACGAACAGTATAATTGGTGTTCTCGCATGCTCGATCAATTTCTACCCTTATTACATTTTGTGGCTTCTTTGCACCAAAAGAATACCAACCATTTGCGATGATTTTGTAATAAATCTGTTCAATTGTCATTCCACAGTGTTCTTCCTGTAATACCCGAATAATTGCTTCTTTGATAGTCAAAGACAAACCAGGACCTTTAGCCCTTGGTTGGGAAACATTCCGTTCCAAGCGTTTCACTTCCTTTTTCTTTAGGGATCGTAATAATGCTTAATCATTTCGCTTTTACCGCTGGAACAGTTTTGTTTGCGATCTTGCAATCATGAGGGCCAAAAAATATTACTTTTGGTGGTATTGTATACTGCTAATCAATTACATTATAATTTAGCGGTCAGTTCCTAAATATTACGCTTATCAAATCTATTTATTTCAAAACAGTTTAAAGGAATTAATCTTATATAATTCTGCTTAGAAAAACAAATTCCTTCATTTTACTTATATACGGGCACTTTAATTCCCGAAAATATAGCAAATGCATTTGGCAATATGCTATTACCCACTAAAAAAGCCCCCCAACTTTAGACCGGACACGAATGTTTTATTGATGCTTTCGTTATATCTGCGCCCTAGTGATACTTACGTTCTTGATGTTCAGGCACTGATGCACTGGTCCTAATCCCATTCACAAAAATACTCCCCCCCTATCCCACCACCAACTTATTCGTCTTCTTCAGATATTTTGCCGGTATTGGTCGGTGTAGTTTCCATGTGATACTCATTGGTTTGGAACCTTCATGTTGTAAATAATCGGCTAAACCCAGAA
>JAAZFA010000464.1 GCA_012511995.1 Thermoproteota archaeon
ACGCTGGAACCCACATTGGAGTATGCATATATGCTTCTGGTTAATCAAGATGGGGTCGGAGAAAGCTGATGATGAACTATCTCAGGCAATTAAAATTTCAGCTTAAAATCTTTTTACTGGAAAAAATACATTGGCTTATTCTTGTCCTGGCGCTCGTACTCCAGTTTGCTGACATAAGCTTCAAGAATAGCAACACCTTTTCTCCAGTATATATTAATAACCTCTCTAGAAGTGTATTCCTGTTTACGTCAATTGTTTATGGAGTTTTAGCTACCCGCTTCTTCCTGATGGAAGTCTCAAAACAATCTCAAATACAATGGGCGCGTCCGAGTTTCAGAGCAAATTTAGTACTTGTTAAATTCTTTGCAATGTTTTTTGGAGTTCTGATTCTACTGCTTCCAACTTTAGTGATTATGTTAATCAGGGGAGTATCATTCAACAATTTGGCAGGATTGTTTCAAGGTGCATCTTTATGGTTTTATCTTTTTACGTCAACATTTCTTTTCGCCACAGTATTGAGCGTCTTATCCGGTCTGCTGTTACGTAAACCTGCCTTAGCAATGCCTTTCACCCTCATTAGTCTGATATGGTTAGCCATTCGCCAGACTGTCTGGCCTGATTTGGTCAAATACTACGTCTCAGAATCCTTCGGGCTGCTATATGGATACGGTCCTATTCGGGAAACTCTCCAACTTAATCGGGGGTATTTCCTGATGCTATCCATCAGCTTACTTCTGTTAGCGATACTTATCGGACATTTTATCCTCCCTGCAAACAAGGGCAAGCTGAAACTGAAAAATTCTATTCTCTGGTTTTCTTTTTTCCTCTTTTTTATTGCAGGAACCATTTACTTAGGATCTCGACTGAATTATCAAGGAAGTTTTATCGTTGATCAACCTGATTTAGAGACTCTTTACAAATCCAACGATGTGTGTGACGCTTTGGATTCTTACGAGGTTGTCATAGTGATCAACGAGCATGGTTATGTTGAAAAGGGAACGGCTTCGGTTCAGCTCAAGAAAGGGCTTGATATCCATGAGCATCTACTGCTGCTTCCAAGCCTGATGGACAAACCAGTCACTGTGGAAGAAACGTCACCAGGCACATACAGTATTGGGTATGAAGGTGATTTCATTCTGCCGAATTATTCTTACTCTAACCTCTTCCAGGATCCTGAAATTTCTTTGGTTGGTTTCCTGCCAGGTGGTTATATAGATCAATCCAGATTGTTACTTCTAGCTCATGGGCATTGGCATCCCTTTAGTAAATGCGATTTGACCAGGCTGGAGTTAAGGATACCTGAAACGATAAACATTAACTATTCCAGCGCCGATAAAAACAGCACTGCAAACGGAGTGGTTAATCTTTCCTGGGAAGAAAACTTACCCGAGGTATTGATCATTGGGGGAGCGGATTACGTAGAGGGCGATATAAACGGACAAGAAGCTCTATTGCCAGAGTGGCTTGATTCGGACACCCGAAGTCATTATGAGTTAATCCAAACCAAGTTCAGCGGACTTATGAAGCGTGTGGCAATGGAAACAAACGAAGAACAGAATACCATCATTCTCCCCATTGTTGGATCAAGTATTTTGGATAAGAATGGAACTTTTTTTCTACGGTCAACGCCATTCACGATGTTTTTGCCAGATGCCACACCATCGAAGTTGGAAATTGAAGCTGCTTTAGAGGTGATTCAAGCCTGGTGGAGACAAGGAACAGATGACCCAAGTCTTCAAAATTGTCTTTTTAAACGCTTCAGCTGTCTACAACCAACTCGTTCAGTGCCTGATGACAAAAGCGTTATGCCTTTTTTGTATTATTTCAGTCTCAAACTTGCCTCGGAACAAAGCCCGGAAACAGTTGATCTGGACTCAATCATTCAAGTGTATCAAACGATTGATTCCGATCCAGCTTCAATATATGCTGTGCCAAGGATGTTCGACAAAGATGAAGAGAATGAACTGATCGTTAAGTTATTCCAACTTGATCGTTGCATGGAGGATGGAGAGATCTGGAATGTATTGGTAAAACTCAAAGAAGAAAAAAGCAGTGTGTGGATAGACTATGAGGATTTGGAATCTTCTATTCTGCAGCTTACTGGGTACAGTCTGGAAAGGTTAGAGCAACAATGCCCCCAAAATTGAAAGCTTTTGCTCGGCGTTTTTCCTTGGAGTTTCTGAAGTTGAATAGAGAAGTCTTGGGGATAATCATCGCATTTTCTGTCGTGATTTTTGGTTATCTCGCCCTAATGGCACCAACTAGTGATGCCGTAGAGTTGCAACCATTCATGAGTTTTGTCATGGGAGTACTCATGCCGTTGTTACTGTCATTGGTAGGGAATTTTATATTACTCAAAGAGGTTGAGAACGGCTCAATCGATTTCATCCGTCCCAGGCAAAGCATGGAACGCTTATGGCTTTATCGAATTGTTGGCTTCCTCTTGCTTAGCGCTTTAGCTAACATGTTAATCGTTTTAATTGCTAATTTGATTTATGGACCGATATTGCCTCCTATTATGATGCTCACACTTTTTGTTCCAACGCTGTTTTTTTCAGGATTGATGGGAGTTGCTACCGGTATCACAAAAAACGCTTATGTCGGGGCTGGGGTAGGTATAGCCTCTTGGTTGTATTTCTACCTACATTCAGAGACGATGACAACCAGGCTGAC
>JAAZFA010000465.1 GCA_012511995.1 Thermoproteota archaeon
AGAGAGAAAAGTGCGTTAATTGGTGTATTTGCTTTTCCGAAATGTATGTGTTTAAATTCACAAGTTAATAGTTCCATAATATAATCATCACTTTCTTGCCTCATTGATTGGATCCATTGTCTTCGTTTGATTAGATATCGTCTCATTAGTATTAGATCAGTATAACCTTTGATTTTTGATTTTATCATTGTACAGGTTGTACAATAAAGTAAAGTACAGAACTCGGTCAAAACTATAATTGGTAGCAGGTGAATTATCGTTGAGCGTTGAAAACTTGTCAAAAGTATTATTAGTCGGTTCCTTTCAGATAAATATAGTTTAGCATATAGATTAGTCTTATTATATGCATTACCCCACTTATGATAAGCGACTGCAGTAGGTATGTATCTAATTTTTTTCCCAGTCAAGGAAGCCCTCAAGCCAAAATCCGTATCTTCACAAAAAGCAAAAAAGTTATCATCAAAAAGGCCGATTTCGTTTAATACACTACGCGGAGCAAGGAAACAAGCACCGTGTGGAGCACAAACATAAGGTGAACAATCATATTGCCCTAAGTCCCTTTCCCCGCATCCTCGCAATAAGCCAAAACCAGCAAAATGGATTAACATCCCAGTTGAGTTGATGATTTGAGGTTCATCAATCAGTAGTATCTTGGGTTGTAGAATTTCCATCGGTGATTTCATGCTTTCAAACATCAATTTAGCGATTGCATCTGAACGTAAGATAGCATCATTATTAAGAACTAATACGTAGGAACCCTTTGCCGCAAGTAAGCCTATATTGTTACCAGCTGAAAAACCAAGATTTCTATTGTTTTTAATCAAGACAATAGGATACTTTCGTGAAACCTCTTCAGCACTCCTATCTGTTGGCGAGTTATCAACGATTATTACTTCTATCGGAGAATAAGTTGAATCAAATACAGATTGTACACATTTCTCCAAAACACACTGGCCATTATAATTAACTATTATAACGCTCACTAATTTTTTAGATACCATACGCTCCCTCCCTTTTTCAAATCTTTAACTTGTTTAATCAGTGGGTCTTTTAAGCAAATTTGAAATTAGTTACGTAAATTACCAGAAGATCTATTGAGCACAATTATTCTTAATTCAGTAATTAAATGGTTAAATAATGGTTAAATACTAAAATTGCATTCTAAAGAATAAACAAGCTGGTTTCATTCGCTTACTACTAGGAATGGAATACCAGTTGCCTAACCGTCAAATTAACCAAAAAAAACACAGAAAACTCGCATTGATTATCCTAATACCAGCACTTATTTTCACATTCACCATCGGTTGGAGCCTCCACTATATAGGACTCACCAGAACCAAACCAGCAAAGGTCACAACACAAAAGAAGAGAAAACAGAACTAATAACGACCCCACAACAACAGAAAAACCTAATCAAACATACATTAAAACCATTTCTCAGGACAATGCTTCTAAAATAATTCTCTTCAAAATACCTACACCATGCCTAACTTTAAGCTTTTTTTCACCAACCCGTTGCCGATAATGAATCGGAATTTCAACAATAGCATAACCCTGACGTTCAACATGATGATTCAACTCAACCTCAATATCAAAACCTTTAGACTTCACCTTCCAACCCCTAAGAATTCCAGAACGCACAACACGAAGACCAGTTAAAGGATCTTCTAAATGTACACCATTAAACACGTTATGCCACCAAGATATAACCCTATTACCAAGATGAAAAATATTATGTAACGCCTCTGGATCCACATCACCATTAAAACGGTTTCCACAAACCATACCCACATCAGGATTCTCATTCAATATACGAATCATTTCAGGCACATACTCAGCAGGATAAGTATAATCAGCATCCGTAATGACAACATAATCAAACAACAAATCCGAAAAAACAAGAGCCTTTGCAATAGCATCACCCTTACCCTGACCATCCTGAAAAACAACAATAGCCCCTAAAGTCTTAGCTACCTCAACAGTCCGGTCAATACTTCTACCATCAACCACCAAAACATTCGGATAACCAAGATACTCCTGAAACTCAGATATAGTTAATCCTATACCTTCCTCCTCATTCATTGCAGCTATAATAATCTGCACACTAGAAAGCACGTTTTTTCCTTCCATTAACACTTAATCCGCCCCTTTTAACTATACAAATAACAAGAAACGCCATGACAGTTACAGTAAACAGTACAACCAAACACAAACTCTAACAAAATACACACCATTTACACAATACCTCACTAAAAAAAAGATTAACCTAACTCCAGTTAGGTACGACCATCGACTTTACTATTAAAAAAGAATTCCTCGATTAACTGTCTTTCTTTAGAAGTCCTTTCAACAGCATCCATTGTTTGACTACAACGCTCTAAATAACAAGCATAAGCTCTCAAAAACTCTTCACCCCTCCGAGTAATCAAATACCCACAACCAACATCACCTTCAACTA
>JAAZFA010000466.1 GCA_012511995.1 Thermoproteota archaeon
GCCGGTAGACTTTATTGTGCCCTCTCTCCAAAAGGCGATGTGCGTCCATGTGTATTCTTACCAGTTAATGTTGGTAACATCAAAGAGCGTGCCTTCAAAGATATTTGGTTAAATGCCCCACTTTTCAATGCGTTTCGCAACCGAGCTAATCTTAAAGGACCTTGTAACAAATGTGACTACAAATTTATTTGTGGTGGTTGCCGAGCTCGTAGTGCTGCATACAATAAGGGAGATACCTTAAAAGGTGACCCCGGTTGTCTTAATGGAGTTAAGCTTACAAATGTCAGTTAAAATCAGCCGTGCTATCGACGATGTGGATGACATAATCAAAGAAGCTGTTTCCAATGCTAATCTCAAGGACCAAAGGTTGATCTATATCAAACCGAATTTAAGCCACCCGGAATATCTTCCAGGTGTCGTAACAAGTCCTGAGGTGATGTACCGAGTAGTTTCTTTGTTACGTGATAATAACAGTGAAGTCATAGTTGGTGAATCAAACGGTTTTAATTACCCCTGCTGGACAGCTTTTGAGAAGACAGGTGTTCAGGCTGCAGTGAAGGCGGCAGGTGGAGAAGTAATTAACTTATCTGAGGACAAAGTTGTTGAAGTAAAATTTCAAACAAATAGCCCTCTTAAGAAGTTATTTTTACCTAAAACCATCATGGATGCCGACGCTGTAGTTGACTTACCCCTTATGAAAACGCATGAGTTCATGGCTTACAGTGGTGCAATCAAAAATCTTTTTGGCTGCATCCCAAGTAATCGACGTATTTACTTGCACCCATATCTACCAGAGGTTATGTATCGTCTATACCAACTGTTTAAGCCATCACTTACAATCATGGATGCCCGGGTAGGAATCGAAGGCAACGGTCCCACCAAAGGTAAACCCGTCAAAATGAATCTGTTTATCACAGGTAACGACGCCTTGGCTGTAGACATCATTGCTACAAAGGTTATGATGCTCGATTGGAAGAAAACTTATCTGAAATACATCGCCGATAAGATTGGCTTCAAAGGCAACGCTATTAGAGTTGATGGTCTACAAATTTCCGCGGTTGAACATCAATTTGAACCTCCGCGAATCGACTTGCCCGTGAAAGCGCAGATGATGATTTACCAGCATGAATACTTAACGAAGTTAATGTTCTGTTCACTCGATATAGTGCACTTGTTCCAGAGGGTTACGCAAGCTTATCGGAAAGAACCCCTGCAAGTCGGTTAGCCCAGTGCTTGATCATATACGTTCATTGCGTCTTTGACGACTATGCGCCAATCAAGTTGTTCTGTGACCGTTTTTCTCGCGGCTTCACCCATCTCAACGGCAAATTTTGGGTGTTCAAGCAGATAGAGAATTCTGTCTGCGAAAGTTTTTTCATCAAAGGGTTTAACTAAGAACCCGTTTTTACCGCTAACAACCGTTTCGGGGATACCACCAACTGTTGTAGTGACCACCGGCAAACCGGTTGAAAGTGCTTCCAGTACAGCAAAGGGATGGTGCTCATAGAAAGTTGAGAGTGTAAATACATCTGCTGCCTGATAAAGCTTGGGCAGCTTCTGGTCGGGGTAATAACCGGTAAAGATTATGTTGTTAATAACTCCCATTTTCATGGCGTACGAGATGAGTTTCTGCATTTCGTCGCTTTGTCCTTTGCCAGAGATAACAAATTTAGCGTTGGGGAATCGTTTGGTGATGGCGGGCATGCATTTGATTAGTGTGAAGAGACCTTTGCGAGCGTAGAGGCGACCTACCGAGACAATAGTGATATCGTCTGGGTTTAATCCCAGCTCTGTTTTGATTTTTCTCTTATTAATTGCTGGCTGGAATTTTTTTATATCCACGCCATTATGAATGACTTTTATTTTATGCGGTGAAATATTGTAATATTTGGTCAGTTCCCATTTCGTGAATTTACTTACAGCGATTATTTTTCTTGCCCTATGTAGCATGCTCTCCTCAAAAAAACGTAGGAATCGGTTGCAGCTAACGAGAAATTTTTCGTTGGAGTTTAGTCGCATGTACGGTTCGTCTCGTATCGCTTCAGCTTCACCTTTCCAAGTTGAATGAACCGTGCAGACTAGAGTTTTACCATATTTGGGTGGCACCGCAAAGTTCGGTGTCAGTGGTAACTGCGGATGTATGACGTCAATATCTACTGAGTGCCTAATACTTTGGAGTTTACGGTGGCTATTGCCAGCAAGCATGAAGGACTTAACAATAGGTATTTTGGGTATTTTCAGGAAAGAGACGTCTAATTGTGGGTTTACTTGTATATCTTGAGTTTGGCTTGAGCCGGTGACAACATGGATTCTGTAGCCATTTCTAAGTAGTTCATTACTTAGATAGTATACATAGCTGCCTGTGCCTCCCGTAAGGGGCCAGTACTCAGGCGAAATGAAACACACTTTAGGTTTCAACGTTTTTGCTCCCTTCCTGTTAGAAAATGAATAGTCGTGTTGACTGCGCCTATAAACCACGCTGTCGAACGAACGTAATAAAGTATAATCAGCTTCATTGTTAATCGATCATGAAATTTTGCGGATATTTTCATGGCTGAATATGTAAAGTAAAGAAACATGCCTAGCAAAATTAAACCTGCACCAACCCAGAGCAGTCGGAGAAGGGGAATTAAACCGACGATCAATAATACTATAGCGCTAAGCAAAAGTATAGGTTGTATGTTCATACTTACGTCGGTGATTTCATCACCTTTCGCCAAATGTCGATGCTTAAAATAAAGTTTTAGGGTGTTTTTGCCGTATTGCAACTGTTGTCGATAATAAGCCTTTATGGTAGGTCGATTATAATGGAAGCATATTGCTGTAGGTTCATACGCAATTTTATAGCCCTTTTTGGATAGACGAAACCCGAAGTCAGTGTCGTATTGACTATGTAGTTTTTCATCCCAACCTCCAATTTCTTCAACCACTTCTTTTTTGAGAAGAAGATTCATTGTAGCGATACGGCTAGTATATTTACCGATACGTCGATAACGATTTTTAAGTTCATAGCCGATAGCTCTTGCCCATAGGTTATCTTGGTTCCAGGTTTCGATGCTACCACTAACACCTGCTACTCTGAGTTCCTTAAGGTGTGGAACTAATTTTTTGAGCCAATTTCGTTCGACCTTAGCATCCGAATCAATATAACCCAATATGGGATAAGCTGCTATCTTGAAAGCATAGTTATAGGCCGCAGGGCAGTTCAGGTGAATAGAGATCACTTTAACAGGAAACTGCTTTGCGATTTTGATAGTTTTATCATTGCTAACTCCATCCATTACGATGACTTCAAAGTGATCCTTGGGATAATCAAGCGCCAATATGGATTGGAGACATTCACTAATGGTATCCTGATTGTTATAGGATGCAACGATTATTGATATTTTGGGGTAGTCGTCTTGAGTCACTTATGTTTACCCCTTCAGATACGCCATGAATATCGAAAATAATATTTTTGAGCCATCCACCATAGGATCCACACCCGAGCGACCGTATGTACGCTGTTCAAACGTAATAGGAACTTCAGAGATTCGAAAACCAGCCTTCACTGCTTTGACAAGCATTTCAGACTCTATTTCATATTCTTCCGACTTTAGCCTTTGCTTACTGAGCACTTCCCGCTTCATGGCACGGTAGCCAGATTGACTATCGGTGATTGTAACGTTTGTGAAAAGTTGGATTAAATAGTTAAAGATGCGTACGCCGAATTTGTTGAGTTTGCGTGCTTCAACCCTTTTATGGTTCATATAGCGGGATCCTACAACCATGTCTGCTTTACCGGATAAAACCGGTGCAAGGAGTTCATGCAATTCTTCAGGCCAATGTGAGCCATCTGAGTCAATGGTAATAATTATGTCACCTTTGGCTTGTGCGAATCCTGCGCGTAATGCATAACCTTTTCCGAGGTGTTTTGTTAGGCTATATACTCTAATTTTACGTTTTATTGCAACTTGAAGTGATTTGTCATATGATAAGTCGTTTACTACTATAATTTCATACGGTAAGCCTATTCTTCTTGCAGCTATGTTTGTGCGATCAATGATGTTGCCTATTGTTAATTCCTCGTTGTAAACGGGAATTATGATGGATAGCATCATTTGGCGTTTGTTCATTTGACGTAAACTGCCAATGGAAGAACTTATAAAGTTTGGCTACCCCAAACTTGTAACCAATTAACAGGAAAAGTTAACCTAAATGCAGACTGCATCGAGCACAAAATCATATACTGACCAGAAAATCTGGTTTTCTATGTGGTTTTTAAGTTCTATTATCACTTTTGGTTTAGGTTTTTTTCCTATGTTTCACCGTTTAGTGAGTGGGCGAAATCAGCATTTCAAACACGAAGCTGAGAATCAGCGAAAACTCGCAAAATACCTAAAAAGTATTGGTAAAGAGCCTCCAGTAACTTCACAGTCTCCTAAGCAACGAAACGCCAAATTATGGGCTGCAAGCATTATTCTAATAATTCCTGCATTTGTTATCATCTACCTTCTAATTAAAGACTTATCAATTCACGAAAAAGAAGAAGATGCTTACCTATCCGCCACTCTGCCTGAGCGAGTTTTCATGCCCCAGACAATACCGCAAACAACATATGTACTAATTACGATTGTGACGTTAGGTGTCGGTGCTGTGTACTGGCTATACAAGACCGTTAACCTGTATAATCAACACTATAAAGCCGATTTAGTAGTTGAGAAAGAAATAGCTCGATTAATGGGGGAAAATGGAAATATCAAGCGTATGTAAAGAACGAAGGTTTGTCAGCCATGGCGGCGACATTTGGGGTTTTAGCAGAAAACATAATATTCCTTTAGAAGATGTGCTTGAATTCAGCGGGCCCATTAATTTTATGGGTCCTTCGCCAAAAGCTGTTGAATCGGTCAAACAGAATGCACGGCTTATAAAGTTTTATCCTGACCCAAATCCTATTGAATTCAAGGCTGCTATTGCCCAATATGTTGGTCATGATGTTAAAGCTGAAAATATACTGCTCGGCAACGGCTCAATTGAACTAATTTATATGATAACTGAAGTATTGCCGCGAAGATTCAACGCAGTTATTCCTGTGCCTTCTTTCTCAGAATATGAAAAGGCTTCATTGCGGGTGGGCGGTGAAGTTGCTTTTGTCCAGTTGTCTGCTGATTTTTCACTAGATAAGGATAAAATCAAGCGAGCAGTCACTGACGACACAAAAATTATGTGTATCTGTAATCCACACAGTCCTTCTGGTAGACTCTACGCCAAAGATGAAGTGTTGGATTTAGTGGATTTTTGTAAACGCCGGAACATTATTTTTAGTATCGACGAAAATTACATAGAGTTTGCAGAGGAAGGTGACAAGAATACTGTCGCGGGAATGGTTACTGCGTACGATAATCTATTTGTGATTCGTTCGGTAACTAAGTTTTTCGGTTTGGCTGGTTTACGTTTTGGTTACGCTATTGCATCAACCCACCTCATTGATAAGCTTGAGACCGTACGTCAGCCATGGAGCATGAATGGCTTGGTTAAAACTACTACTCTGGCTGCATTTAGCGACACTGACTTTATTAAAAATACCAAAGAAACAATTGCTAATAATCGGGCTAAACTAGTAAAAGACCTTTCAGAAATCGGTGCTTTACACGTTCATCCTTCTACCACTAACTTTCTTCTCTTAAAAATACTCAACCGGAAAGTATCGTCAACGATTCTTAAAGAACTCTTGGCTAAAGAACGTATTCTTGTGCGAGATTGTTGCACATTCATGGGTATGGATGATAGTTATATTCGAATAACAGTCCGTTCAGCTAAGGATAATCAGACGCTTGTAGATACCATAAAGAAAGTTATGGATAAGCAGTTTTAATAGACTACAGTGGAGTTCTATATTTTTATAATTAGTTGCTTATCAACTTCTTTCTACTTGCTTGTTAACAAACAATTTATTAATTTGTAAATCAGGTATTTTTAGGTATTCTGTTTGTCTGCACTCTAAGAAAAATATCTTACGTTAGTTAATTATGTAGGTAATATTGAACTTTTTTCAATTTCTCTTTTATTGATAATTTGTAGGGACATTTAATTTCACAATCTCCACAGCCTGAACATTTATCCGCTTTAACTTCTAGCCCTCGGTAAAGTTTTCGGCTCCATTCCTTGAAGCCAAAGGTTTCATAGAAAGTGTAGAACCTAAGGATAGCTGGTATGTCAATGCTTTCGGGGCATGGCATGCATAAACCGCAATCACGACAGTAATCCTGCAAGTCAAAGCTAAACCGTTCCTTTTCCGACATAGTTGGTTCTGTGTACTTCTGACCGGCTTTGGCAGCTGTCTCCACTTCTTTGATGCTCCGCAAACCAGGAATAGTGACGGCAATATCCTGGGATAATACATATCGTAATGCGGTGTTAACTTGTTCTTCTGTAGTTTCACCCAGTAATCTTTTGAGTTCTGGCTCATTGGAAATTAGTGAAAGCGAAGGTTGATACAGACAAGTGACTATATTAGAGGTTTTTGCCGAAAACGGTTTCATAGCTACGACACCTACATCATGTATTTTCGCTATAGGTAACAATTCCTCGAGTGCCTGTCTAGTAACTAAGTTAATCGGCACAAGGACAGTGTCGAAACTACCGGTGGCGATAGCTTTGGCTAGTATTTGTGGCTTATGACCTGTGATTCCAATAAAATCTGCCAAACCTTCTTTTAGTGCCTCTTTACAGGTTTGCAGAGCGCCGTCTTGGTCCATGGCTTTTCTCAATGTTTTCTCGTCGTCTATGCCGTGTAATTGGATAATGTCTAGGTGGTCAGTTCGAAGGTTTTTTAAGCTGACTTTCAAGTCATTTAGTGACTCATGTTTTGTTCGGGAGCCAGTTTTGCTAGCGATTATACATTGGTCACGTACATCTTGGAGGGCTGCACCAATTTTTTCTTCGCTATCTCCATCCCATCGGGCGCTGTCAAAATAGTTAATGCCTAACTCAAAAGCATGTTTAACAACATTTTCTGCTACATCTGGATTGAGTTCAGCAATCCATGTTCCGCCAAAACCGACAATAGAGACTTTTAGATTTGTCCTCCCAAGCCTCCGCTTATCCAATATATCTCACCTATGCTGTTCCGTTTGACTTACGGATGCCTCCTGTAAGTCTGCGCTTGGTAAATGATAATATCCCTTCCCGTTTTATACGTTTGATAATTTGCCGTGGCGTCATATGGAATTTCTTAAAGAAGCGCCTCTGAAGATCCTGAAGCTCTTCATAGGTATACTCATCACTGTTAACGCTGAGCAAGAATTCGTCGAGTTTATTATATTTGCCGCTCACAAGCAGTTCGTTATAGAGTTTGCTGTCAGGATAAGCAATAAACGTATTGAATTGACACCAATCCGGATCAATTTTTTTTGCGAATTCGAGAGAAGCTTTCATATCCGCAAGAGTTTCATCTGGTAAGCCCAGCATGAAGCTGCATGCAGTTTTGATGTGGTGTTTCTTGCATAGTTTAAAGGCAGCTTCAACCTGTTCGGGTGTGATGTTTCTGCCGATGCGTTTGAGAATCCGTGGCGATGCCGACTCTATGCCAAACCATATGGTCCTACAGCCTGCCCTGCTCATAAGTGCAAGGAGTTCATCCGTGACAAGGTCCACGCGAGTGTCGCAGACCCACTCTAAACCCAACTTTTTCTCTATCATGAGGTTGCAGAGTTCAACGGTTTTGTCTTTGTGTAGCGTAAAGTTATCGTTGATAAAATAGATACCTCGTGTGTTGTAGCGGTTCATTAAATCTTTGATTTCGTCGATAACCCGGTGTGGGCTAAAGCCTCGGCAGATGTTACCCCAGAGTTTACGGGTTTCGCAGAAACCGCAGTTGAACACGCACCCGCGTGAGATGCTCATCACGTCGGCGGGTGTGGCATCGATGAACTCGATGGTACGGTCGTAGAGTTCTAGCGGAAGCAGGTGTCTCGCGGGGTAGGGAATTTCATCCATGTCTTGGATGTATATGGGCGGATTTTTGATGTTGCCACTGTTGCTTCGCATACCTAAACCTGCAATTGATGTGATTTGTGCTGTATTGCCATTTGAGATAGCGTTGGCGAGTTGGGTTATAGCACGTTCTCCTTCGCCCATTACTACATAATCAATTTCAGGGTGGGATAGGAGACTGTCAGGTTTATATGAGGCATGCCATCCACCTACCACAATTTTAATGTTGGGATTCACTTCTTTGATTGCTTTGCTTGTCGTAACGCAACGATGGTAAGTGGCGCTGCCGCAGGTGATACCTACAATCTGTGGATTAAGGCTGCCAATTAGCTGTTTGATTTCTTCGACGGGTTTTTTCATTAGATAATTATCGAGTATATGCACGTTATAGCCTGCTTTCTCCAATGTCGATGCAATATACATCAACCCAATTGGGGGAAGTCGTTTACCCAAAAACCATGCGGCGTTTTCAGCGGGTGCAGTAGTCATCAAAAGAACAGTTGTTTTATCTATTGACTTTGAGGGTTGAGTTTTAGGGAGCATGGTTTTTCCTCTATTATTTTAGGTTTGATGATCACGCGGGGCTTATAGCTTTAACGGAAGCAGTAGTCGATGGAAGTGTACCTTAAGGTTTGATAGTATTATCTTAAGTGTCATAGTTGAAATTTTGTGTTCAGACGACAAAACGTAACTCAAAAGAGCGAAAGGTCAGAACCTCACCGCTTTTTACATAACAGTAAATTATCTCTATGTTTTCTTTTGACAGAGCATCCTAGGTTTTCGGTGAACAATTAGTTTACGAA
>JAAZFA010000467.1 GCA_012511995.1 Thermoproteota archaeon
ACAACATTCCGACAAATATGATCGTGCTTGTTACATGTCCACTTGGGAAGGAATAGTCATTCTCAACCACAAGTGCATTTAGAGGTCTGGGTGAAATGACTACCGTTTTGCAGATTAGAAGTAGAAACACATTTATGCCCATTGCACCGATGAGCAACATTCCTTGTTGAGTGTCCTTCTTGTAGAGGAGCAAACCACCTAATAACAATGTTAATCCAAGCAGAATTATTGTGTCAAAACATCTTGAAATCAGGATGGCGGCATCCGTTAGCATTTCTGTTTGTATGCTAGCTGCATAGAGGTTGGTAACTTGATTTATACTATCAAAGTATCCGCTTGAATAAATAACGGCGATAGCAAGAAAACATGTTAGTGCTACTATCGATAGCACAATGCATTTTTGCTGCGACGAGTTTTGTTCTTTTTGATTGCCAAGCACTTTTCTTTCACTGTGTGACTGTTAGGGAAATATTAATTATAGCCCTACTACCTTATGGAGTGACTAACTCTAAGATATAGAGCCATATGTAAACTGCACCTGTTGAAGTAACTTAGTTTATCAAGGTTTTATTAATATCATATTACTTAAAATAGCTAGATAAAACAGAGCAAGTATCAAAATAAAATAAAAATTAAATTAAATAATTATTTTATTTTTACATCTAAAACAATCTGTGATTCATAAGGTGCAGTCTCCCTAACACTTTTGGCGAAAAGAAACTCCTCCACGGTCCGGTTGTTCTGCTTCACTTTATCTGAGAAGCTTTGCTGCAAATTCTCTATTGTGTCCGGTAAACGAACGAAACCATAAAAATGAATCACCCCACCCGAAGGTTTGATTGCATTGCAAGCTGCATCGACGAAGTCAATTGCTGTTTCTGGTAGGTTCATGATAACTCGGTCAGCGACACCTTTGAGTTTGCCCTTGGTGATTTCACTCGCGTCTGCGCAGAAAGGAAATACATTATCCAATTTGTTAATCTTAATGTTAACCTTTAGCAAATCTATGGCTTCGGGGTTTAAATCAACTGCATAAACCTTGGCGTTAGGCTGTTTTTTACCAATTAACACAGAAAATGGTCCTATGCCCGCAAACAAATCTACTACTACTTCACTATCTTTGACTTGAGATGCTACTCGCATATGTTCATGACTTAGGCGAGGTGAAAAATACGCTTTAGCAACATCAACGTTGTAAACACAACCGAATTCACGATGCACTGTGTTTGTTCGTTGTTCACCTGCTATGAAGATATAGTTGCGAATTCGGTAGATTCCGCTTATGTCTCCTGCTTTAGCCAAAACAGTTTTAATATTCTTGTAGGTTTGGAGTATTGCACCGCCAATAAGGTTTTGATAAGGTTTCAATTGTTGGGGGATCTCTATTATGACTATGTCACCGATTGTATCAAACGCTTGTGGCACAGTAGGCAGTAATTCAGGTGGGAATTTGTCTTGGAGGGTTCTTAGGGTCTGTATGAGAGTCTTAGTAGGTTGTTTTTTCTCCTCAAAACTGCTTGTTGCCACTGCAAGGGACGGCATATTACTTCTAAGTTTACCAATTTCTTCGTCATTTGGTTGTCGTAATAAAGGAATGCCAAGCCAATCAACTTCACTGCTGATACTCAACGTGTTATCTATCAATCCAAGCTTGATTGCTAAGTCGATGGCTTGTTCACCCTGTTTCTTTGGAACCTTAAGACATACTACGTTTTTAACCATGTAGTCAGCTTCTTTTTTCAATTCGATAAAGGTTGTTTACTTGGTTGATGCTGAAGTTAACGTTTAACATTTTTTCCATAAGCCAAATATTTGATTCTATGTGTTCCGTGATGGTTTTTGTATAGTATGCAGATTTACCTTTTGCAAGTGCAACATATGGGATGAGCATGTCTGCAAGAAACTCGTCAGTGGTAGATTTTAGAGATAAATCTGTTATCAACACTTTTGCTGCTTTTTTACCCACATCCTCGGCCATTTTACGAATTTCTCCGATAGCATCAGCTCCTATTATGACTCCTGTGTTCGTTTTTGCCCATAGAACGATGGAGCTGCCTTTTTGGATACGGTTTGATTGGTCATTTATGATTTGGATGTTAGCTCTGTGACCGCTCTCTTTAAGCAGGCTTAGGGCTGCCCTGGCTTGGCGTTCTGCCACTTGCCTATCAGCTAAAAAAGTGCAGACAGAAACACCATGTATTTCGATTAGATTGCCAAAATCTTCAAGTGAGATAGACTTAAGATCTGGATTAGGTTGTACCGTTAAAGTTGCAGAACCCATGCCCTTGGGGTAGTATCCATAGTTTTGAACACTTATTTCCGCATCAACACCCATCTTCTGAAGCACTGGAAGAAGTACATTACACATATAATTTATTGTTGGCGCGTGGATGGTGTCTGTGCCGCCTTTAGCTACATGCAAATGAATGGGCTCTCTTGAAAATAGGCAGATTGGGAGCACTGAAAGAAAAAGCATGGGAATACTGCCTGCGGTTCCAATTGTTGCTTCTATGTTACCACCACGGATTTCATGCGGTATAAACCATAGTTCCCTAGAACCCAAGGTTGCACCTTTTACTTCTGCAT
>JAAZFA010000468.1 GCA_012511995.1 Thermoproteota archaeon
AAAAAAAAAGGTTAAAAATATAAAAACAAAGACTTTAGAAAATAACGTAAAAAAAGCGAAGCGCCTATTTTCCCTTCTGATAAATAAAGAACGTCTTGTATTACTGTCTTGTAGAACGTCTTGCATAATGTCTTGCCAGTCAATTGTTACAAGTTAAGACCTTGATTTTAAAAGACTTAACATTGTTTTTTAAAAAACTAATATGACCGATACAACGCAACTATATGACCGATACAACGCAACTATATGACCGATACAACGCAAAAAACCGCCATTTAGGCGGTTAATTATTTTATTTATATGGGATTAATTTAGCCCCTCCTATTGTTAAAAATTGACTATCAGAATGAATAACGTCATTTAAAACAGGATAATAAGTAGCTAATTTTTTAAGTGATATTAAAAATTTACGTCTAAAATCAATCAATGCTTGTGTTTCTTTTTTGATAAGTTCATCAGCAGTTAATGTATTTGTATCTAGGCCTTTTCCATAATTAGCAGCAAATTGTGCCTGTAATGATTCCCAAGGAATTTTTATTGGCCTACCACCTGATGTATAAACACCATATGTTCTGTAAGCTACCCACGTATAAACATCCATGGCCAATGGTGACTTACGAATTTCATTTAAAACATTTAGATCTAATGGCACTGGATGAGCTAATAAATCTTCCAAGAACTTCTTGTTTAGATTTAAATGAGTTTCCCATCCACCGTTATGAGTTTCCCAAAACTCAAAGCTACTATCAGCAATAAGTATGTTTCTTCTTGCTCTACTGCTATCACCCTCTACCGTTACTCTAAACAGCGTGTTAACTAAACGAGTGGTCTGATCTTTGAGCATAGCGATTGTTGAGCCTTGCCGGCTAATATCTAGCTTACGCATAAATTCAGACTGATTTGAACCTAGATGCAACTCTGTTTTTTGCGTTTTAGTGGCTTCTGAGCATATCCAAGCCAACAATAGACGAGGGTATGTTCCATATGGCAGCCCAATTTTAGGATCAGAAATAATATCTAACGTAAAGTTGCCGGTTTTACGTGTAAATGTTGAAGCATCTAATTTGCTGTGAGGTAATGATATTTGAGCAAAATAACGGTTAATAAAACCACGCTCTAATTCAGCTAGCGATTGAGAATCTTTATTTTCTTGCTTAGTCATTATTTTCCTCTCTAAATTTTTTAATAATATTTTTGTATTTGATTTCTAAATACATCATTCGAGCCTCAGGGATACCATTTTTTCGCCAAGCGGATACGGATGGTTTTTTTACGTTAAATATATCCGCCACAACAGTAGTACCACCAAGCAAATCGATAAGTTTAGTGTGTGGATGGTTTTTTTTATAAGTCATATTTTATTTTGTTAGGTTGTAGATAAAAATATACCTATATGTTAGTTAAAACCAACCTTAAATTCAATGAAGTTGTTAGTTTTCTCGAACAAGATAAGAACTAACATATACTTTTAGTTAGTTTTTTGAAGAGATATGAAGACTTTAAGTGAACGACTAGCATACGCATTAGAAAATGCTGGAATGAAACAAATAGAATTGGCTAGAGCCATTCATGTAAATCGCACATCGGTTAACGATTGGCTCAGTGGTAAAACTAAAAACATTCGTGGAGATACTCTATTAAAAATAGCTACAGTATTGGATGTAGACCCTTTATGGCTCTCTACTGGGAAAGGTAAACTAGTACCAAAATGGCCATTCCCCAATTTAAAACCTAGCGACTTTGAATGTTTACCCGACGATGTGATTACTGACTTAGAAGACATTATTAATTTGCAAATTAAAAAATATTCAAGAGACAACCCAACAAAAAAAGTATCTTAATCAAAAAAAACTCATCTACAATTAATAAAGTGTTAGTTTAAATCTACACTTGTTAATATTCGCTTGCTTTATTTGTTAGTTTGCACTAACATAAAGACATAGATTAAATTCTATCGTTCTTTAACATTATTAACGAATATGCATCTAGCGAGATGCTGCATGCTAGGCCGCAAACTATAGTAAATTTTGTATGAATAGAAAGTTATGGTTTGTGGAGAGCTGAGGGTTCATTGTCGGGCAGCCCTAAAACGAAATAGCCGTGTACGAAAAGTACAGAGCCGATTAAGAGTCCGCTCCGACATGGTGATCACGCAGTCACCCCACCGAAATACGCTTGTTGTGATGGTGGAAATGATATTGTCGCAGTGACAGTATCAAACGATAATCACGTAACGAAATGGCTAGACCTCCCTACTCTATATAGAGTAGGACGCCGAGGGAACGACTAGCGAAACGTTAGTAACCAAGCTGACAAGCTGGAACAGACAGCATCAAGACAGCCTCACATTAATAAATAAGACGATGTGGGGCTTTTCTTTGCTTAAAAGGATTTCAACAAGTCTTTTTAATCAAAGGAAATAATTAAAGGAGCAAGATGGTGCTTATTGATAATAATAGTTTGACTGTATTTGACGAAATATCACATATGATAGCGGCATATAAAGCTGACCGAGAAGAGTTAGAAAATATAGCTAACTACATGTCAAGCATCAGTAAGCAATTTAAAGAAAACAAAGATAACAATAATCCGTTAAATCATTTTTTTAATGGTAATTATGGTGAACGCCATAGCAATAACATCAAAGCATTTCGTTTTGGTAATCACCCTTTCGATGTGAAAAATGCAATTGCATCGCTTAACTCTTACTATTGGGAAGAGCTGATGACTCTAACAGGTGTAAAAGAGCTCATGCCACAAAGTCGAGTAGATGAGTGGACAAGTACCATCATCAATCATACAGCGCCAGAGTTTGAAGAATCAACTGTACGACTTACTGTTGATGAACTTATGTCATTAAGGGGTGTTTATTTATCAGAGCGTGTTGATGGTCTCTACAGGCAATTATCAAGGAATCATTTAACTAATCGTCCACACGGTTTTAGCAAACGAATGATTGTCGATAATGTTTTTGATTTAACTAATAATTTTTATAGCGCAAACTCAACCGCAATCGGTCATATAAATGATTTACGCTCAGT
>JAAZFA010000469.1 GCA_012511995.1 Thermoproteota archaeon
ACCAAAAACCTGCAACAACTCCTCAACACTTTTAACCGCCAACCTCATACTCGAAACACAAACAGAAAACAACTATAAACTCACCATAAACCTCCCCCACACAACACTAAACTACAAAAAACATACCTACCCTTTTACCTAAACAACCACTCAAAAGACTCAACAAAGAAAATAACTCAAACTACTTTTATCCCAAAATCCCTTCTAGGGAATAACTTTAAATCAAAAAACTATCCTAGCATAATGAAAAGGTTGAACACAACTGATTAAAAAACCAATGACCCTGTAAAAGACAACTTGGAAGGAAAGAGTGTTTGGTAAATCAGAACAAGATGTATTTATTACTTGGCTTTAATTCCACTACGTCTGAGTCTTCTCCAACTCAAAAGGAACATAAAAAGAAAAGCTCTTTTAAACGCAGATGCTTAACTAAAACTTCAGCTTTATTCGGCGTTGTATTAATCGCTGTTATTGTAGTGTCCTGTTTTGCTTTTTACCAACCAGCACCCAATTTACCCATAAATGAGGGATCTCATAATACAAGCAATCCCACACCCATTCCTTCCGAAGGCGGCAGCAGCACCAACAACCACCCTCAAATTAACGAAAAACCAACAGTTACTTCTGGAACCACAAAAAGACCAACCAAAGAAGGGTGGAAAATCGTAACCAACACCAACGGAAACCTTACTAGTACTGAATGGAAACAGATCGCGACATATGCTTGGAAGTACTACCAACCGGGAGGAGGCGTAGATACTATTACTGGATTGCCATGGACTAGTATAGGTTCGCCTTACATTACCGATTGGGACATCGGGGTCTACATTCAAGCAGTTATCGATAGCCAACAACTGAATTTTATTGGCGTTAATGGCACATGGGGATTCGATTACAGAATAGACAAAGTTTTAACATGGTTGGAGACTCGTGAGTTAAATAGCGCAAACTATCCCTATTGGTTCTATAAAGCCGATGACGGAAAAGTTTGGAAAGAAAACGCCGATAAGATGCCAGGTGATCATGTCGATATAGCAGATACAGGTCGGTTGTTTGTTGCACTGAATAATTTGAAAGCATATAATCAATTCGCAAACAGAGTAGATAATTTGGTTTATAATAATAACCAGAACAGGTCCAATTATAGAGCAATTATTGATGGTATAAAGGGGGAAAGTTATAGCTCCACTAGCATCTACAGTTACCTTATTATCAAAGGATTTGAATCCTTTTGGCCAGTTGAACTTTCAGGTGCATCCGGTCGAGTTTTAGACAACATTTTTTCATCTGGCGAAACATTTACACCAGAAAATGTTTCGTTACCCAAAGCAAAAATTTGTGGTGATCCGCTTTTATGTTCACTTTTTGATATAAAAAATGTTGACGAGAGAATTTTAACGCTTGTAAACAAGACATATACTGCTCATGAAGCATACTATATCAGCACTGGTAAATTCCGTGCCTTCGGCGAAGGACCTCAAATTTCAACAGACTGGCAGTGGGAATGGGTAGTTTTACCTGACGGTCGAACATGGATGCCTTTGAATGATAAGGGTAATCCAACAGAGGCACCACCAGTTATTTATAATAAGATAGCCGTAGGATTCTTAGCAGTTTACAATACAGTTTTCACTGTTAGAATGGCTATCATGTTAGAGAATGGCTTCTCTGAATCAACAACGGGATACTATGAAGGAATCGATGAGCAAGGAAATACACTTACCACATCAGGTAGTTTAAATAATGGACTTATCATAGGTGCCGCATTATACTATATTAACAACCATAAAACCTAATTATCGTATAAAAACTGATATTAAGAAGCGTTGAATACCCATGGTAACGATACAGGGACTGATACGTACATTTAAGGTCGCTAAAAACCCACATGCACTTATCAAAGCGAAAATCACCCATAAAAAAGTAAACATAACGCTGTTCACTGGCAAACAGTTTAACCTGTCCTTCGCACAGTTCAGATTTTTGAGGGATAACTATGAGTTAGTAAAAAAATATCATGTCGAACAAGTTAACGGTGGCATCTACAAATATCACTTGGGTACATCAGAGATTGTTGGTTCTCCAGAGGTCTTGCTTATAGTAGAAGAAATATTATCAGGCATATATGATTATGATTTTAAGAACAAAATAGTTTTAGACATCGGGGGCTTTGAAGGTGAATCCGCAGTTTTCTTTTGGTTACTAGGGGCAAAAAAGGTAATAATCTATGAACCAGTCCTCAACCATAAGAATTTAATCGAAGAAAATATTCGCTTGAACAACATTAACGCGGAAGTACATGTCGAGGGGATAGGCGAAAAAGACAACGAGATAAAGGTGTATTATGAAAACACTGACAATTGTTTTGGACTTCAAGAGAAGCAGCAAATTTCAGCCAATCAAATGGTAATTAAAATCAGAGATATAACGACAGTCTTATCGGAGAGTAACGCGGATGTTGCCAAAATCGATTGTGAAGGAGCTGAAATATCATTAACTAAAGTACCCAGAGAGGTACTTAGAAAAGTCGAATACTATATTATTGAGGTTCACTCCCCTGAGATAAAGCAAGCATTAGTTCAAAAATTTTCAGATACAGGCTATCTTCTTGCTAAAGACATTGAACTCTGCGAGATGATATCGCTTCTGCACTTCAAGAGGAACCATCATTAAAGGCAGCAATATAATTATAATTAGTGCTTTATCGTGTGGCAGAAGGTTTTTTACTTAAACATCGTCTAGTTGGCACAATGATAAAGCTAAGAATCGATGTAGATTATCCCTATCCCTCAAGAGCAAAAAGCTTCCTATGTGTAGCTCTTAGAATAAAACAAAAACACAGTCAGGATTATCTAAGAAACTCGTGCATCATTGCAGAGATGATTAATGAATCAGACCAGCCTGTGAAGGCTTACTGGTTTTTTACTCCTTACACTATTCCAGACAAACGATTACTCGATCTATTAGATCCCGAAAAGCATGAGGTTGCACTTCATGTTGCAAACAACCCGGTAAAAGAATGGCAAGATTTAGAGAATAGGACAGGTCGCAAAGTCCAATGCTACACCATCCACGGCACCCAACGGTTCTTCGCTAGATTATTATGGGGTCGAAAAATCAGCCAAAGACAAGCTATAATCCCTAAAGATTTCCCCTTAACTTCTTTTCATGACTTGCACACTATGAGTCTTGACCGGGACCGTTATCTTCACGGTTACAAAACAGCAGTAAAAGAAACGCTTGAGTGGATTGAACAAGATATTGTTATGTCTATTCATCCAGAGTGGCTTTTTGTCTCCACCAAAAAAACCATGAGAGGACCATTCTACGATGTCTTAAAAACAATGCTGGACGT
>JAAZFA010000470.1 GCA_012511995.1 Thermoproteota archaeon
CCCATAGGCTCTCAACAGTCCAAAATTCGGCGGCGATTATCGTGCTAGATCACGGACAAATTATTGAACGCGGTAATCACAAAGAATTACTTGAGCTTAAAGGTAAGTATCATCAACTCTATACTGGTGCATTTGAACTTGAATAACATGCTAATAATAGCTCGCCCAATTGGGGCAATGGATTAAGGGAAGGGAGCTGCTATTAGGGGGCATAGGTTCTCAAATTCATTGGCTTCAGCTCTGTGGTACCAACAAAAGGATTGTATGTAGCTATTTTTTTATCAGTGAGCTTCTTTTTGGTTGAGCCGGTAGATTGCCAGCCGCCCCTTTTCTTTCCTTGTTAGAAAATCCATCTTGGCTAACATTCTCAGTGTTTTATTGGCTGAACCAACACTTACACCCATCTTCCTTATCACCTCTCTTTCATGATATTCATGCATGAGGTCTTCTAGGAAGAATTCCAATACTGTCATTATCTTGGGGGTAAGGAATCCCAGCGTATTAGTCATTTAGCACACCCAAATGTTGCTCATTATTTTGTAACATATGCTCATTATTTTATAACATGAGATTTAATACTTAAAGATATGTTTATCCTGCAGCACCGAAAAATATCAGATAATATTTAGCATTATTTTTTAGCAAAAATGATAGCTTTAAGTTCTTACAATGACTAATATCAATATCCTTTTGGATTTTTTCGGAAAACCGTGAATAATAACATAAGTCAGTCAAGAAGGTTAGAAACTATAATTGTGTATTTGTACCCACTCTGGGGGTCATAGTTACAACTGAAAATCTCATGGGTATTTTTTGGTTTGCGGAGCGTTTCCAAAGTGTGTTGTAGAAGTGTGTACAATTAGTTTTTTATTGGATTGACTGCTTATGTATTTCTTAGTCAAATCTGGGTGAGTATCTGTAAATACTATTGATTTGGCGTTTTCGAGCACACCTTTGTTATTAGGTCACGCCTAGTACTTGCTTATACTCCTTTAGACTTTCATCGCCAGCAACAAGCAACCGTATAGCCACAACATCATAGCAAACCAAGCTAGCCAAAACCATCGAGTGCTGGTGGATGTGTCGCTCGCTAGTTGTTTATCCTGTCACGGTAAACTTTCTCCTCAAGAATTTATGATACTGCCTATTGGATCTTCGATTTTCCATGACGCATTACGCATGACAGCTGAAACTTACTATCAACTTGGACGGGTTGTTCAAGACCGTTATGGCGTTAGCGCAAAGAACGTTGGTGATGACGGAGGCTACGCACCCAACATACCCTTCACTTCTGAGGCGTTAGACTGCATTATTACAGCGATTGAACACACAGATTATTCAAAAGAAATATTTTTAGCTATTGACTCAGCAGCATCGTCTTTCTATGACCAAAAAATGAAACCTACTTTATCGATGAGAAAAACTTGACAGCTGAGCAGCTTGTTGGTTATTGGATAGAACTTCTAGCAAAGTATCCTATTGTTTCAATCGAAGACACACAAAACTGGAGCTCCTGCACGTGGAGAACGTACGACAAAATGTAATCAACTTCGAATAGAAGAAGAGTTTGAAGAGAACGCAAGATATGCTGGTAAAAATTGTAATTTAGGCAAGCAAGCATGTTTTGGATAGGGTTAGCTAATCGATGTTTGGGTTTTTAGACAACATCGACTTCTTGTATTGTAACCAAACCATCGTCGTCCACGATTCTTTTTATCTCAGGGAGAAGCGGCTCAAGCTTTGACTGCTCATCAACCACATCAATAATGAGGGGCATATTTACCGTTACTCCTTCAAGCTTTAAGGTGGATTTGCCACGTTTGCCAAAGCCATTAACGCCCGTCCAAACCGTGGCTCCGTTTACGCCTGATTTAACAAGAAAGTCAATTAAGAGGTTTGAAAGGTGTTTACCGCCTAACTCATCGTTCCTTTTGATTCTTATAGTAATACTCCACATTTTTTGTTTCATTATAACACCTTGGCTATTATCGTTTCGCCGATAACTTTTCCTGAGATTACAGCAGCTAAGGATAAGCCTACATTGGCAAGTATGTTTAGTGTTGCCAAGATTAAGCGACTATTGTCCATGAGACTGCTAGTGTCTAATGCGAAGCTAGACATGGTAGTGAATGACCCACAAAATCCTGTACCTATAAACAACGTGTAATTTGAGTTTAAGTTTAAAGCAACTGCTAAGACTGAAAAAAGGCCTATTATGAAACTACCGATAACATTAATCACTAATATGTTGACCGGTATTCCGCCGATAGTCTGAGGAGAGGCAACTATGCTGTATCGCAGAAAAGCTCCGATGACTGCGCCAACCGCTAAGAAGACGAATTCGATCATTTTCATGTTTCCTACCTGCATGTGTTTTAGGTAGGCATTATCAGCATTCAATTGATGCGGTTCTGACGCAACTCAAGGCTAATGCCATAGCCAACCCATAATAAAATTAATGAGACTAATAATTTTTTCCCGCTTATTGGCTATTTCACATATGAGATCTCTAGGGGTGCTAGAATTTCAAGGTCGCTCGTAGCCGTCGTGGGTTAAGCAAAAGATCAAACCCATCTACAATGCTTGCTACTTGAATATCTGCTGCAAGCAAAGTTTCAGTGGCACAGCCCTCACTACCTACAATAACGACCCCAAGCTTTGCAACCTTTAGCATTTTTCTATCGTTCACTCCGTTTCCAAAAGCGACGACTCTCTCAGATCCAAGGTTAGTAACAAAATCTGCCTTTTGGGTATCCATATTCTTTTCTTCTAGAATATGAAGCGAGCAATTAACTTCTTTTAATTCTTCTTTTGCTTTCCCAAACTCGTCAGACGTTAGAACGACTATTTTTAAGAATTCGGCTATGCTGGTTAGTTTAGGCTTGATATTAGGCAGCAATTTGCCGTCCAAAGCTAATGTGCCATTAAAATCACTGACTAAATATTCTAATTTCAATTGACCAAAACCAGAGATGTCTATTTCCAGCGTTACTAACACCTTTTTAATCAGATAGGACAATTCACGTTTAGACAATAGGGCTAATATGTCTTCTTTAAGAAGAGTTGCATTTTTGTTGTATATAGGCTCGTATATCGGCATATACAAAAAAATCTTGAAAATCAAGCAGTGCCTTGTATTTTTACGGAAATCTGGCGGTGAGGCTCGTCATTAACTGCTTATCCCACCTAGATAAGCCAATAGCTTCTACAAAATAGCTAAATTGGGGGTTGGGAAAAAGCGTGATGGACACAAAGCATCAAAAAGCTACAACCGCCAAGGTCGCTTTTGCATATCCTCCAAAAGATTTGCCGCCTAACTTTAAATTATTAAAATCAGCAAAACAGAATAAAAAAAGCCCTGCCGGCTTGCTGAAGTCCTGACTTTTGCCCATAGCCATGAGGGGGTATTACACGCTTGACGCGGAAGAGAGCCAAAGGCACAAGTCTAGAAGCGTTTATCAGCCGAAAAGCAAAGAAAAGCACTAAACTCTCGATTTTTGAGGGCAAAGGCGCAGACAAGAACCTGGCTATTTTTCATATTCTGGTTGCTGCAGGACCCTTAAGTATTGGTGATATCCAAAGAAGGCTAAACAGGATAAGTGGGCTTGAAGTCACCTATTATGCGAGTCTCAACAAAAGAATACACGCTTTGGTGCGGGACGGATATCTTATAGAAATTAAGGTTACAGGACAAGTCGGGTACAAAGCTGCTCTGTATGAAGTAACGC
>JAAZFA010000085.1 GCA_012511995.1 Thermoproteota archaeon
ACCCAATCAGCGGTAAACACCAAAACAGCAAAGACATTGCTTACGGATCAGCCCAACCAGCAAGGCTCAGCCAACTACGATCACTCCAATGGCTGGGCTTACTACTGGGGCATAAGAGTGTTCAAGCTAACTGCTGATGGCTCAGAAACAGAACTCACTTCGGGATCGCCAGTTGCTATAGCGACCATTGGAACCGATTCAAAAGGCAACCTCATCGGCGGAAACTATTTGAAAACCGCAACATGGACCCCATCTCAAACAAATTTGGAACCAACCGATGCTATAGTAATTAGAGTATACTATCGATGCTCAGGAATCACTTGGCGTCAGGCAGACCAATGGATTACTTCACAATTAGGCGCAACTAGCCTTGAGGGCCAAACTTGGACAGTAAGTTATTATCTTTCACAAAACTGGTACTACGGTTACGACTACACCTACCATTATACAGGCAGATTCTACTGGGGAACACAAACTTATGACAGCCATATCTCGAACTTCACATATGTCCCTGCCTGAGGTCAACCTGCGGTCCCTTTAAACGAATTTCACAGAACTGAACCATCCATTCTAGTTAGCTTTTTTCATATTACAGGTGGGATCGCTGTAAACCTGATATTTTATACCTGCCATCTGTTTCGATATTTGCATTTGTTGTAGCCATGATCCACCAATAGAATAAATCCGTACAGCTTCTCTCTCTCGGTTAGCTATACCATCGCAATACCACCAAACAATCAGAAACAAACCACATAGCCCAGCAACCACAGACCATCAACAATCAGCAGCTGTCATTCAATTTATCATCTAACAATCAATACATGAAAAACGATCAATTCTTTGAGGGACGGCGCGAGTGGGGGCAGTTTTTGCGGTTTCACTATGCATAATTCTATGTGGTTCGAGCTCTTTGATCGATATCGGCAATGAGCTTAAAGGCCATATTATTTTAAAGTCATTTCAAAGCGGAAGCCTTGCACTAACGCTTCATAACATTTTATAAGAACAAATATTAAGCATAAACCGGCAACTTTTTTCTAACGCATCTGCGTGTACAAACCGTTTTTCCAACTTTTCTCAGCAATGGTTTTTTATTTTTTAAATCCTTTTTCGCTGGCTTCTTGTTTGGATTAGCAATGCTAGTGGTTATCTTCGTTTCTTATGAGTCACTGCTATTGTTATGATTATGGCCCCAACGACTATGGCGATAATTATGCCTAGCAACAAAGTTAGTTCCAATGTTGCTTTATCATCAGGGGATGAAGCTGGGGGCGAGGGGGTTGGAGTTTGAGGTTGAGAAGAAGGTGATGTAGTCGAATCTTTGTAGTCTGGTGGGAAATACTGCTCGTTAACCCGGCTCTCGATAGCTCCATCATGACCTCCTATGGCATAAACTGTGTCATTTACAACCGCCAAAGCAAAGCCGGACATACGGGAGTGGGTATCGAGGTACCAGTAGTCCAACTGTCTGTTTGAGGGTCATAAATCTGAGTAGGACAAGGACCCGTCTTTGTACTTGCCCAAGCGGGATCATCTTCAGCGCCGATGTAGTATATTCTGGCGGGTGCCGAAATGCCTGTAGTTGCGACGGCGGCTCTGCTAACAGTGGTAATGGGGGCAGGTTTGCCAAAAGACCAAGTGTTGGTTTGGGTATCGTA
>JAAZFA010000471.1 GCA_012511995.1 Thermoproteota archaeon
AGTTGGGCATAGCCACCAAAGTTGCAAGGCTTACCCCGTTGGCTGTTGTAAAAGGCTGAACCACCGCTTTCCCTTTTTATTTCTATATAGGGCTGTGCATAATTTTAAATCTAGTTAGTACCTATTTAGCACTATAGAGCCTGTGAAGTTGTCAGGCTACTTGTCAACAAAGCAATAGTACCAGCCAAACCTCAAAGAAAAGGAACCCTCGGCTACAAAAGAGTCAAAGCACTCAAAAGCCTAGTCTACGCAAGACAGAAAAGATTAGACAATGACACAAGAATAATTGAACACCTAAAAAAGCACCCATGGATATCTAAAACACTTGGATTAGACAATATACCCGACAGAACAACCGTTGACAGATGACGGAGACACTACCTAAACGTTCTAGAAAAGGTTTCCCTAAAAGCAGCAAACATACTCCAACTCGCTATACCAACAACGATAACCGCAGTAGATTCAACGCCTCTTGACAATCTACATAATATAAAAAGCAACAGGGAACCAGGAATTAGCCGATTTGTTTACCGCATTTTTCACAGAACACAGCATATCCCTTGTTGTCTTCTCCGCAGTAGATACAATACTTGTTATCATCTTCTGCCTCAAGCGAAGAAGTGTCGCCGCTTGAAAGCGCATTAGAGTGACGATGGTGGCGCCTAGCAGACCACATTGCCATCACCACAGAAAAAGCGATAGCAAAGATGAGCACAAATGAAACAACAAGATTATTGGCAATAAGGTTGAACGATAGAGGCAACGGAGTTTGAGCAGTCGGGTCACCATTATTAGGAATCGGTGGAGCCGTGGGGATTGCAGATCCCTGTAGAGGGATTTTTGTTGGAACAGGTGTAGGAGTTGAGATTACTATTTCAACATCTGGTACAAATTGATTATTTTCGTCTATTGGATAAATATGTGCGCTTGTTCCCGAAAATGCTGCAGGTAACTGTCCAATCTTAAAATTATCGCCAGTAGTTTCACAGTAATAATATGTACTGTTGGAACCTTCAGGGTACTCCCAGTAGGTGCCACGTAAGTTACTGCCCAATATACCGACTGCATAGTGATTTGTAGGGTTAATGTAGACAGTACCATAACCCATAATGTGGGTAATCGTGGCAAAGAGTATGGAAGTGTCCTCACAGTCACCGCCTTCATCAACGAGAGTCTCTATAGGGAATCTAGGGTACTCGTCATAGCCTGTAGTCACATTATCAGAGGTGTACTGTAAACTCTGTACAAAGGCTAAAACAAAACTTACTTGATCATAAGAGCTATAACCGAGGTCTGTAGTGGTTTGATTCAATTTAGACGCCAACATTTGAATGTATTGATCCTTAGTTGTGGTTAAGTAGCCATACCCTGCAGGTCCATCACGAGTACGACTAGAGACAGAAACAGCTTTGTAGGCCTCATAGAGTGAAGTAGGTATACTTAAGTTCCAATTCCAATGTTTTCCGTCATAATTCCAATTGTAGCATTTTTCGATATAATCGGTATTCTGAGCAGCCACTGGATGAAAAGCAAAAAACGATGTGGATAGGATAAACATTAACGACAAGACAGCCAAAAACTTAGGGCCTAATCTTTTTGCCACGTTCATACAAACCATTCAGTAGGGTAATCTCTAATAACGTTTAAAAGTTATCCCAGATTATACCTTTTTTGATAATTTGCTATTAAATAGTATGTACATAGTACAAGAGACAACTTAGCACAATTACTAACCAACGAGAAACCATCAACAGAAACAAAACTATAAAACTTCATTAAAAACCCAAAATTACACTAAGACATTAAAAATATCGTTAAACTTATTTTTCTTTTTTTGACATGAACAATTTTGCCCAATAGATAAGTCGATTCAAAGCCACTTACATTACGAAGCATTATATATTCAAACCATTTAGGGATGAATACAACTATTTTTTTGGAGGTTGTTTAATAATCCCGTAGCTTTGCTTCTTCCACGCATCACGAAATTTATTATAGTAATCAACGCCTTGAAACACAGGCGCATAAGCAAGCTCCCACTCTAAACCACATTTGCACACAGCATAAGCTTTCTTGTTCTTTGTATCTACATACATCTGAAGGACTTCTTTGCGGCATTTTGGACAATAGTATGGTCCGTTAACCATTTGTTTAGCGTCTTTTGTTAATATTTTCATTTTACCAGCGGCGACTTTGTGAAGTTCTTTACTTGTACCTTTGGTTTTATCTGAATTCATTCAAATCATTAAAGCATTATCTGAGACAAAGATATACTATTCCATTCCAAAATAACAAAAACATTCTGCAACTTATTGATAAAACGAGCGATTGTGTTCCAGATACACTTAAATTTCTCAAGAGAATATGAAAGTAACCCAGCGCGGCCGTCGTCTAGTCTGGTTTAGGACTTTAGCCTTCCAAGCTAACGATCCCGGGTTCAAATCCCGGCGACCGCACCATATTTATCCCCTTTTCCCGAAATGCAACCTGATTTAGGCTCAGATTCCTGTTATTGGATTCTGTGACAGGGTTACTGAATTCCGTAACCGGGTTACATTTTTCCGTAACCATAAAGTTTCCCGTGACCGCGAACCCTGCGCACTCAAGCAGCCTCAGATCCTCTCGTAGCCCCTCGATTTTGCCGCGTATGCGATGCCTAAGGGCTTTGCTATAATTCGCGTTGTAGGCTTGAGGATTCCGTAAAAATTCTTTCTCCGCTTCGCTTAACAATTTATTGTAACCTCAAGGCTATATCCACTGCTCACCGATTTAAACGATTGAGCGGGGCATCCGAGCCATCGATTATATTAAGCTGCGCCGACAAAGATAGGTAAGGTCATCGCATTCTATGGAGAGTTAAGTTAGCAATGCCGATACGTAACGATTTAAAGTTCCGCAGATGGCTTGGGAAATTCGACTGGAGTACAGATGAGCCCGGGTTAATCTGGTACTCCGTGAATATCGCGACAATGTGGTTGCAAAGGGAAGCTAAGCAGAAGGGTTACGTAACCGCTGACCACTTGAATAAAGCGTGCGGCATATTAACCGAGGAAATCTTTGCAGCCGAACTAAACGAATTGAACGTTCCCCACCTGAGAACCGTACCCTTACTGGATAAGACGCATCCAACGAATGCTAGGAAACCGTATGATTTCAAAATCGGCGGCTACACCATAGATTTAAAATCGATTTCACCTTTACCGTCACCAAGCATCGGGCACCATAAGAATTTGAACGTTAACCATGCAGAGATTGAAAATATCGGGTTATGCGACTACTATATTTGCACTAAATGCTACCCCGAATTGCCGCCTGACACCCAGCAATCCGATGAGCTTCCAAGAGATTTTGCGCTTAAGATTCTCCAAAAGGTTGAAAGAGTCGAATTCCTCGGTTACGCTACGGGGGCTGATGTGCTGAAAGCGCGGTTGGTTCCAACAGCGAAACCATTCCACAGTAAACCGCCACCTCATGAGTCGATGCGGCAATTAGCGCGTTTACTTAACATCCCGCTTGAGCCTCCAACATCGGGCATTTAACTTTCTGCACTGTTTAGGCTAGGTCTCCTTGTGCCGTTCACCCGTAGTCCCGAATGATGCGCAGGTTTCGCAATGGTGGACTTTAGGGTTTGGGCGCGAGGTTCCGCAAAAGTTGGCTGTACTATTGAAAGTTGGGTGAAGCGAGTATACTATATTATACTTGTTCTGCCCTGTTCCACATAGTACTGCTCTGAGCCGGGGAAGTTGCGGGTTAAACGTGCGATGCGGTTTGGGGTGCTGGCTGCGGATTAAAGTTTCCAATGGCACACTCTGCTTTGGGCGCACCTTTTATCAATTGTTGACCTGCTGCAGCTACCTAAATTCCTAAACTCTATAAATCAGGTAGGTAAAAGTATAGTCAAATTAGAGGTTTATAAAAAATGTTGACCTGCAGCTGATAGCGGGCTTCTCCGTAAGCTGTCGAATTCTGCGGATTAGGCGCTACTTCGTTTACAATGGGTGACCAGCTGCAATTCATTAAATTTGTCCAAACTTGAAAGTCAGATCTATAGGTAGTAAAATATAGGGAGATAGGGTAGTAGAAAGGTTTCCGCTTTTTTTATTCTGTTGCAGCTATTTGCTCATTGCTAAGGCTGCGGATTGGGCGGATAAATCGCGTTAAGGTATCGCTTCAGGTTCGGCGGGTGCTGAGTATCGCATGGAATTATTAGGTTCTGCAGGTTATACGGCGGTTGGGGAAAAAGTTCAAGACTCTGCGGTTGTGGGGTTTGCGGGGTGGGATAGGTCGTGCGGTGCGGGTTACGGGGTTGGGCGCGGTGGGCGGGTAGTGCGGGGTTTATGTACGACAGCGGGGTGGTGCGTTCAAAGCCTCAAGTGCCAAGTGCCAGAGCCCCCATTTGTAAAGTGCCCTTTTCATAGTGCCCTTTGTAAAGTTCCCATTGCTAACCCTCCGCTGATTTTGTAAAAAGCGTTCTGCGCGCAGTTCCCAAACAGCACGTTATAACAATGTTATACCAAGTATCGTTACGGCGTTAAAAGCGGCTTCTAAACCGCCTAAATCCAGTTAACTTTGCAAAATAAGCGTAGAGCTGCATTAAGTCACATCCACCTTAACGTTCACCCAAGCGGAATGTTTGTGACTGCAAGGGTACGTGCTGTTTGGGGTTCGCGTGTCAACAAGGGTACACAAAAGGGAACGCGCTGGCAATCCCTTTTTATTGCTTACCCATTGCGGGTTGACGCGTTGCAGTGATGAAGCGCGGAATATAATTATGCCCCAACCTTAACAGGAGGTTGCGCCTCTCTAAGTTTCGCGATGTAGTCCGCATACTTCGGGTAAAAGCCATCCGCCTGCTTCAGTAAAGCGGTATAATGTTTAGCCCCAATCTTCTTCGGCACCCTGCCCTCTATGAAGTCCGCGACGCTTTCGGGGATACTGAACTTTTCGCTTATCATAGTGTCGAACGCGAATTTGCGGAGATACTTAGGTGCCAGATAACCCATCTTGTAAGCGTAGTGTGAAGCTGCGGATTCATCGATTTTCTCGTTGACGCTACGGATAAGCTGTAAAGTGTGGGGTGTAAAGTAAGCCGCGTACGCCAGCTTTGAACCTCGAAAGTAGCCGAGTGTGCAGCGGATGAAGCTGTTACCATTAAAGCCGTTAACCTCGACGGGGTTAACTGTGCCATTGTTAAGCTCGGCGATTAAACGCGCAGCTTCCGTTAACCTTAACCCTGAATCTAAAAGTAAACTGTAGAACGCGCGATATTTGGGTGCAGCCGCGTAAAGTTTCGCAAGGTTAGCAATGATGTCGGCTTCTGTTGGCACGTTTAAGTCTACCCCAACGTTATCTTTCGGGATAGCTTTTCTGAGTGCAGCCAAATAATTCGGGTCAACCCCTTTAAGCTCGTAGAAGCGGAAAAGCGCGGATAACGCACGGTTAAGGTTATGCTTTTGCCCATCAGTTAACTTGGTGCAGATTTTCACTATATCCATCGGCTCATGGATAACCTGAACCCAACGTTCCAGTTGCCTTACGATGCTTTTAGTATACGCGCCGTTAAAATGCTGAGCCTCTAAATATTCCGCGAATTCAGCTGCCTCGCGCCGCCAATCGATAAAGTAGCCTGCGCCAAACTGCTTTACACAGTTAGAGCCCGAATATAATCCCGATGAGCGAACGGAGTCTGCGCAAGTTGCTTTTGAGCCTTCCAAGCTAACGATCCCGGGTTCGAATCCCGGCGACCGCACCAATAATTTACTCTTCAAGTTTGTTCTAAACTATGTTTCTATCTACCATCAATGGAGCAAAATAATAAAACAAACAAATCTAATCCGCATTTACAGTTAAACGCGTTATAACCATTAGAGTGCCACTCTAATATTTATACATTAAATCCTTTACACAAATTAATATAGCGGCACTGTTCAATTGTTTTATAAGCAGTTAATTCTTAATAATAGCCTGACCTCTTTGAAATATAGCTTAGGCGAGAACCGAATTAGAGGCCTCAAATTATTTGTTGGCGGAAGTCAGTTTAGTTTCATAGGTTACCTTGTTAACTTGCAAAGTGGAGAAGTTTTTTATACACTCATTAAAACAGAACCTACAAACTTGACGCATAAAGTATTGGTGACGTTACTAAGTCATTATAGTATAGCTAAAAAAGTTGAAAGAGCAGAAAAACATAAAATACGCGATAGTCTACCTGGAGACAAAGACTACGAACGGGCTTTTCTACAAAAGGGTAGTACAACCAGTTGCACAAAAATTTGGGGGTAACCCAGAGAACCTTCTTAAGTGCACAAAACAGTTTGGTGGAGTTTCGGGACCTTATGGCGATATCACGGTAGAATCACCAAGTTTACCATACATACCGTTGATTATTACTCTATGGAAAGAGTTTCCTGCCCAAGCAAGCATACTCTTTAACCAAACAATAAGTAGCTATTTACCAACAGAAGACTTAGCGGTGCTATGAGAATTGACTGCTTCATGATTAATAAAAGCGGTTGAATTAGCAAATAATTAAACCGTGAATTAGCTTCGAGAAAAAAACGCTTAACTTGATTTTTGGTTTAAACAAATGCTGCCCTGCCATACGACTTAAACGGCTAATAATAAATATTGTAATTATGAAAACAGAAATAAAAATTGTTGCAAAAGGAAAGTCAAAAGAACAAGATGAAGAGTTATTGAAAAAATTGAAAGCCCGTTTTAATGAGAACAAACGCAGACATAAAGACCTTGAATGGACAAAAGTACAAGCAAAACTGGAAAATAGCTCTAAAAAGCTGTGGTCACTTAATGAAATGGAAAGAACAGGGGGAGAACCCGATATTGTTGGTTACGCAGAAAAAACGGATGAATACGTTTTTTATGACTGTTCAACGGAAAGCCCAAAAGGGCGCAGAAATATTTGTTACGACCAAGAAGGGCAGAAAAAAAGGGTAAAACAAGGAATACACCCACAGGGCAATGCTGTTGATATGGCAGCTACCATGGGTATTGAACTTTTAACGGAAGATGAATACATAGAATTACAGAAACTCGGAGAATTCGATACTAAAACGTCGAGTTGGCTCAAAACACCGCCAGATATTAGAAAAAAAGGTGGCGCCATCTTTGCAAGTCGTCGTTATGGTCACGTTTTTATTTATCCAAACAGTGCACCTTCTTTTTACAGCAGCAGAGCATTTCGTGGGTCGTTAAAAATATAGAGCTACTCGATGTCGCCTTCTTTACAAACACAAATAGCAGCACTCAATGGTGTTATAAGCGAAAAGGTGAAAAGCAACAGTCACCATAATCAATACCAAGGTGACTCTGATGAGTGATCAACCAAACATGGCAACCATCCAACTAAACGGAGTAAAACAGCCCTTTATTATCAACCCTAAAAACTTCAGTACAGGAAGCAGAGGCTTTTACGGTCAAGGAAAAATGATGGTTGGCGATAAAAACTACCAAGTAAACATTCAACTCGTAGAAATCGGGTCAAAACCTAAAGGCAAGGATGAAAAGAAAGAGTAACTGCTTTTTCTTATCAAAAATCTAATTTTTTCACTATGTTATCGCCACATCGATTATTACCACATCTTTTAACGGTTTATCCATCGGGTTAGTTCGAACTTTACCGATTGCATCAACAACATCCATACCAGCTACGACTTTACCAAATTGAGGATGCTTCGAGTCTAAGTAGTTGTTGTCAACTAGGTTTATGAAAAATTGGCTGCTTCCAGTGTTAGGACCTGCATTTGCCATAGCGATAGTTCCACGATCATTATGGTTTTTCTTTGTAATTTCGTCCTTGATATCAGGGATCGACGAATCACCATATCCTGTCCCAGTGGGGTCGCCGCCTTGGATCATAAAGTTTCTGATAATCCGATGAAATATGGTGCCGTTAAATATTCCCCGTTTAGCTAAATTAACAAAGTTTTCAGTAGTAATTGGCATGTCGCTTCTTAGTTGGAGAGTTATTTCCCCCATACTCGTATGGAGCAAGACTTTGGCTCCGTTGGTATATTCATCCACCATGTGTTCGCCAGCGCATAATCCAATTAAAAAGATGTTATTATGGATATTGTATGGATAAAGAAGTATTCTTAAAAAATTAAAGAAAGTAAAAGGTTGGTTATGGTAGAATTGAGGCACGTATAATTTCTACAGGGTCTACTGGAAGACTCATTTCACCAGCCATCTGTGGATTTTCTATTACCTCGCCGTTTGCAATAATATCTACTACATCTTGCCCGTCGATTATTGTGCCAAAAACAGCATATGTCGAGTCAAAACCAGAGCGCCATGAATTATCAACCGTATTTATGAAGAATTCGCTTGTAGCTGAGTTTGGTTGGGATGTCTTTGCCATTGCTACGGTATATTTAGTGTTAGTGTTGTTGCTGCTTATCTCATCTTTTATGGACGCGACAGAACCATCGACTCGTCCGCCCTGTATCATGAAAGTTGACATCGTACGATGGAAAGTTGAGCCATCATACTTCCCATCTTTTACGAGGTTAATAAAGTTGCCAGAAGTGATCGGTTTATCGGTTCTCAAATCGATGGTTATGTTGCCTGCTGTAGTCTCGAGCAACACTTTTGTTGGGTCAATCGTTACAAAAGGAGTAGTGTTTCCGCCTAACTGCCCTGACAATGCTAACCCAGCAAAACTAACGATAACTATAGCGATTATAGCTACTGCAATAACTAAATTCTTGTTAGACTTACTAGCTTTACGTTTGACAGATTTCGGTGTTTGTTGTTGCCTCTGCTGAGCGGCTTGTTTCTGTTTTTGTCTGTGTTTTTTGGGAGCCATGTCTCTGTAGTCAACTGCTCGTCATATAAGATTTTTGCCATATCTACACTTGAATACCAACACACAAATTTACCAAATACCAACAACCTAATCCCATTTTACCTAAAAAAGAGAGGAATTAAACACTAAACGACAAAGGACTATCTCGTGGAGTTATCGCCGCCACTTCACCAGTATCAGCCCAAATAAATACTACAATCATATAGTCACCGCCTGCATAGACTTTATCAAGATAAAAGGTTACAATCCACTGCGGATACAACGTCAAATCGTTTTTAGTATTTGGATGAAAGAACACTGAAGCTGGCTCAGGGTTATATTGAAAACTCTTGATAACTATTCCATTAGATGCCCACTGATAGCCATTCAACGCATTCCTAGCTAATGTTACAGCGCGTTCACTCGAAACACTAACTGTTGTGCTACCGACACTAAACAAGCCCCAGTTATCAGTTAACTGCTTTAATACACCCTCATCAAAAACTAAATTAAGACCCTTCTGTGTAAAATCGACATTATTCTCAGTGTATGCCATGAAAATTTCTGCATCATTACCGGAGAGTGTTGCATTAACTTTGATATTACCCTCTTTAATTTCCATACTATCAGTCGTATTTATCGATGACATAAGTTTGCTCATGTTAACCAAGTAGGAACCTGTACCGTAATTCTGCATCCTATCAACAACATTTTTTGCTGCATCCAATACGAAAGGAGATTGAGGCTCTGCATAGACTGGCGAACCTTCATCAATATTAAGCTGATACTGAGAAAACTGTCCATTACGGAACCTAAATGAAACAGTCAACCTACTGGGGGAATCACGGTTATCTTTTCCAATAAGAGAGTATTTGATTACCTCCTGCGTTATACCCCCTAAGTCGTCTCTTGTTTCTATAGTCCTACTCAGTAAAGCTGCTTGATACCTACTGGTATCTAGTTGTACAACCATTTGAAGAAAATCGATCGCGTCATCAGCAGTGCTTGACCAAGACAATAACTGTTCATACTTCGACTGTATAATATCGCGTTCACTCAAAGCGGTGTTAAGAACTGAAAGCTCCAATATCGCCACACTAGCAAATACAATTAAACCAATAAGCAAAACACCAGTGACCAAACGCCATTTCCTATTTAGTGTGGTAAATTTCTTGGGTTGTACCTGCGGCGCATCTTCAACTATCTTCATTGTGCCAACCGCAGCTTGCCCAAACGTCGAGAGCCTATAAACACCAGTTTCATTTTTTGATACAAGTTCTCCAAGGTTTTCCAAGTGATAAGTCAAATTTGAACTTGAAATTCCCAATAACTCTAACAACTCAGAAAACGCCAGAGATTTATCAGCTAATATTCGAAGTATTTTTCGGCGAACTGGATGCTTAAGAGAACTAAACATAATCGAATAGATTTCTTCTTTAGACTCGGGCACGCTGACTCCCAACTGTTCCGAAGTTATACACGTTAAGATGATTAAAGCTTTTTCAAAACACTATGTCTTAAAACAAATTTGATTATTTGCAGATACCAAATGTTAAGTTCCATAAACTGTTTAACCGGTAAGTTGCTAAATCAATAAAGACAACATGAAAATAATTCAAGCCTTCAAACCGTTACTACTCATCCTAACGCTGCTAACATCAGAAGCATCCGCCTCAACTATGCAGACACCCAAAACCTGAGGAACCATCTTTTCTAATCTTTTTAGCAATTGTAATTTTTTTATATATTAATTTTAGCAATACTATTCCAATTTTTACCATATGAAAAGCACGTAGGCACTATCCAATTATATGGGCAGCAAATTACAAATAAATAGACCGTAAACACATCTCCCTTAGGCATAGCTATGACTGACATTCTGTTTGTCTTCGAAGTTCACCAACCACACCGTCTTCGGCGGAATCTGTTTTGGGAAGGCAAAATTTTCAAACGGCAATCAAAAAAAGAACTTTTTGATTACTATTTCGACAAAGAAGCAGATCGCGAAATCTTCAAACGGGCCGCCCGCAAATGTTATTTTCCTTCCAACCAGATAATCCTAGACTCAATAGACAAACACAAACACGAAAAAAAACAAGTCAAATTCGCATTCAGTTGCTCAGGAATCTACCTTGATCAATGCGAAATGTTCGATAAAGACCTACTTGAAACCTTTAAGCAATTAGCAGCAACAGGTCAAGTAGAATTTCTAAACCAAACGTATTACCATTCAATCGCCAGCCTGTATCCAGAAAAAGAAGAATTCATAAAACAAGCTATCATGCACCATCAAACCATCAAAGACTTACTCGGCTACACACCCACTACATTTGAAAATACAGAACTACTCTACAACAACACTATAGCTCAAACCGTAGAAACAATGGGCTACCGTGCCATCTATACTGAGGGGGTGGAGAAAATTCTAAAAGAAAAATCACCTAATTTCATATACACCCCTAAGGGCACAAAAAAACTACGTGTATTACTCAGAAACTACAAACTCACCGACGATATAGGATTCCGATTCTCGGCAAGATGGTGGCCTGAGTGGCCTTTGACTGCCCAAAAATATGCAAACTGGCTAGCAACTACAAAAGGCGAAGTCATCAACATCTTTCCTGACTATGAAACATTTGGCGAGCACCACTGGCCTGAAACAGGTATACACAGCTTCCTACAACACATCCCCGATGAGATTTTAAAATATGACCATTTAAAAATGGTCACACCCTCCGAAGTTGTGGCAAAACATGCATCCGCAGGTGAATTAGACGTACCTGAAGCAGAGGGCACAGTTTCTTGGGCCGACATTCAACGTGACCAAACTGGCTGGTTGGGTAACGTTATGCAGTGGGCATATTATACCACACTTCTCAGACTAGAACCCCTAGTTTTAGAAGCAGATGACAGTGAATTCTTACGTTTGTGGCGTTACTTCCAAACAAGCGATCATCTCTACTACATGTACACAGCAGGTGGCGGACCAGGTGAAGTTCACTCGTACTTTAGCCCTTATGAATCACCGATGGATGCGTTTGTCGCCGCACAGACGCTGATTAACGACTTCGAAGCACGCTTAAGATTGGTGATTCTAACAGCAAACGAGCCGTTCCTATTCTATACTAAAGCCGGAGAGAAATATTACACAGGTACAATAGCATGGAGCCTTAAAGGGTTTATCAAAGCCCTGCAAACAGTCGAAACTAGAGTCTTAGAATTCCATGTAAACAACTGTGACTTTGAGAGTTGGGCGCGTTACTCTTTAAAAGACTCTAATTTGGCTGACGCGATAAAATCGATAAAAACTTCAGAACAAAAAGGTGAAAAACTTCGTAGAGAACTCGTATCCGCCACAAAAAAACGCTTCCTTACACATAGTAAACATGTTAAAGCAGCTACTGAACTAACATAGATACAATCACATTGCGTTTATAAAGCGAATAGACGTACTATGTGATGTCATGGTGAAAATGAAATGAGGGAAGAGCTTCCGTTTCCAGACAAGGTTCTGCAGACACTCCACAATCTATGTGCTACTGCAGCAGATTTAGCGAGGCGTAGCGAAGAAGTGGCGCGGCTGCTACAAAAAGACCCCATCGAAATAGAAAGTATACTTGACCGCTATAAAAACGAGGGATTTGCTGAAAGCTTCTTCGACAACGAAGGCAGGAAACGTTATTATTTGAATGGAAGAGGAATAATCAAAGTCTGTTCGCTATTTACGTAAAGTGAAAAACATGCGTACCATCGTTTTTTCCTGGGAGTACCCGCCAAGAGTGGTAGGACAACTTTCTGAATACGTAAAAGCATTAACCTCAGAACTCTCAGAGAAAAAAATCGATGTTAACGTTGTTACTTATGATGACCGTTTGACAGGAGAAACACAAGAGTCAAGCGGCGTTAAGACAGTACGCGTAAATAATCCAGTAAAAACTCACATAGGCGTATTAACGTGGGTACTTACACTCAACCAAGAAGTTGAACGTGTTTCCGCCAACCTCTACTACGATTCGAATAAAAAAATAGACCTCATCAACGTGTTTGATTGGCACTTCATCCCTGCAGCAGTTACCCTCAAAAACGGCCTAGGCATCCCCTTTATCTATTCAATAGAAAGCCTAGAAGAGCATCGCTCACCAACTGCAAATTCATCCTACAACATGGCCATTAAAAGCATCGAATGGTTGGGTTTCTACGAATCACACATAGCCATCGTCAAATCCGAATGGATGAAAGAAGAAGTCATCCGAATTTACAAAGTACCTAAAGAAAAAATTGCAGTTATACCATCCACCCAAGAAGCCACAGTTAATAAAATACTAAAAATATATCACAGCATTAGGGAGGAACCAAGAAATAAAACCTAACCTTTCGGTTATGATGCTTAGCTGGGAATACCCACCCAGAGTAATCGGCGGTATATCACCCCATATCTACTTCCTCTCAAAATACCTATCTAAACAGAACGTTAAAGTATATGTTGTAACCTGCGATTTCCCAGGAGCGCCTGCACACGAAGTCATAGGCAACGTAGAAGTTTACCGCGTAGATTCTTACAAGAGCCCTTCACCAGACTTCGCCACTTGGGTCTACCTCATGAATATGAACATGCAAAAAGAAACCGCAGCATTAATGAAAAAAATCGGTGACAAAGTCAACGTCATACACGCACACGACTGGCTTGTCGCCAACGCCGGAATAGGTCTCAAACACGTATTTAGAAAACCACTAATAGTGACAATGCACTCAACTGAAATGGGACGACGAGACGGCTTACACACCACCGCAGAACGCATGATTCATGAAACCGAGGCCTGGTTAACGTATGAGGCATGGAAAGTTATCTGTTGTAGTGACTACATGATTACGCATGTTCGCTACGCATTTGGATTACCCAACGACAAACTCGCCATGGTTCCCAATGGCGTAAACACCCATAGCTATGAATTCGATAACGACTGTGAAATTTTCCGAGCAAAATTTGCCCTACCTGAAGAAAAAATCGCGTTATTCGTAGGTCGATTAGTTTATGAAAAAGGAGTTCAAATCCTCATAAATGCAGTCCCAAAAATCCTTGCCAAAGTCAACACTAAATTCATAATAGTCGGAAGTGGCTACATGAAAGAACAACTCCTCAACATCGTCCAAAGCATGGGATTGGAACATAAAGTACTCTTTGAAGGCTTCATGGACGAAACAACATTACAAAAACTCCAAAAATGCGCCGACGTTTCCATAGTACCTTCACTGTTTGAACCATTTGGCATAGTTGCGTTAGAAGCCATGGCTGCACGAAGCCCAGTTGTTGCTTCAGACACCGGCGGCTTATCAGAAATCATCGAACACGATAAAACTGGCGTAAAAGTGTACCCTAACAATCCAGATTCACTCGCATGGGGCATAATCAAGATCCTTAAAGATGAGACTTACGCTAATTACATTCGCGATAATGCCTATCGCCGTGTACAGGAACGTTATGACTGGCAAAAAATCGCTAGTGATACCAAATCAATATACGAAGCAGTTTTAAGCGAATATTCTAAGAGCTTCTGGGCTAAAACAGTTTAACTAAGTTGTAAAAAGGCTAAATCCAGCTAAAAAAGAAGCTATGTTGTTTAACTAAGAAAAAGAGAAGTATATACCAATTTTAGCCAACCATTAGATTGTTCTATAGATCTTTCCATCGCAACCCCCCTCGAAACGCCCATACCTGCACAGATAATTAAAGCCTTTATGCCGATAACGCCGGTGACCATTCTAGCTATAAAACACTTAAAAAAATAGCAATACAATTTTCAAATCAATAAAAAACGTATAAACGGCAACTATTTGCCGATTACACGCATATTTTCAACAATAACCCATGGAGCAACTAAATTACCCACCTGCCGCTCATTACCACCAACCACCGAGATATTCTTCAGCAACTCAAAGACATTGCCAGCCAACATCGCTCCTTTACAGGAATGATCAATCATACCATCTTTAATTATCCAAGCTGGATTAGCTACAACACTGAATTCTCCACTGACCGGATTGCTACTATGTGCACCTTGAAGATAATAGATGATTAATCCATCATTGACTTCAGACAACATTTCTTCTGCGCTCTTGCGACCAGGCATAATCTGAAAATTAGTAACATCAATGCCGGGTACACTAAGGTAACCAGCACGTGAGGCATTACCGCTGCTTTCCCTGTTTTCTTTTCGCGCCGTATAGTTGTCATAAAGAAAATTTTTCAGCACCCCTTTTTCTATGATAGGAGTTTTTTGATGTGCAACACCTTCTCCATCAAATTGACTAGCACGAAGACCACCAGGATACAAACCATCATCATAAATTGTAAGACTCTTTGAAGCTACTTGTTCACCAATTTTATCCTTAAATGGCGACTGACGCCTCTGAACATTATCAGCTTTTATAGCATTCATAAAAGTGTATGTAAGTAAGTCTTGCAACGCAAATTGAGTTAGAATTACACGGGTTGTTTTAGTTTCCACCGGTTTAGGCTTCAACGCCGCCACTGCAAGCTTTGCTGCTTCCCTCCCAACCCATTCAGGATTAAGCCTATAATCCCTTGTAATATTAAACTCAAAACAAATCGGTGTTACCTCACTACCTTCCTTAGCTAAAGCTGCTAAACTACATTCAACTATTGTGCCTCGATCATAAGCTGCAATCCCATTAGAATTTACAATCGCATTGGCCCAATAACCACTGCCAGCACCACCTTCAACTGGAAAAACACGTTTATCAACTTCTGGAGCAACATCTAACATAGTTGCGGTTACTTTAACAAGATCTTCGGGGCTTAACTCAACAATCCGTTGGTCAAATGTACCTTCTGCCGGACGATATGATTGCATACTGGGAAGTCCATGCCAATCTGGGTCAGGCTTACTTGCTTTTGCAGCACTAAGTGCACCTATAACTGCACCTTCGATAGCTGCTTTGTCGGTTAAGATGTTTGTGTAGGCAAAGCCTATTGCTTTGTTAACTAATACCCTGATGCCCAATCCACGGTCAATTATGCAATTGGTTTTGCTAATTTGACCAAGTTCGATGCCTATACTTATTGCTTGCCCCTCGTAGGCATAGGCTTCTGCTTCTTTAGCACCAAGTTTAAGAGCTGCCTTCACGGCATCCTCCGCAGTACTGATCAAGGTTTGTCTCTCAAGCACTCCCACCAACGACCACCTCACTTAATCGTATATGCGGTCCACCATCACAGATAAAAGCGGTCTGTCCCTTTCCACACCTACCCGGATCCAAAACGAAATCTCTACCTACAGCATCAACCTTATGCAAAGTTTCAAGAGTATTACCACTTATTGATGCATCACGAATGGGCGCACCGATTTCACTGTTTATGATTTCATAACCCTCTTGAATACCAACTTGGAAAGTACCATCTAAACTTGCTTGACCGCCACGAAAACTTTTGAAATAGTAACCAAACTTGATTCCTTCAAAGAGTTCTTCCAACGTTTGATCTTGGGGAGCCATGTATGTGCAACGCATTCGAATAATAGGTTCAACCCTAAAATCTTCAGCTCTTGCATTACCAGTTGGGTTGGTGTTGAATTTATTGGCTGTATCACGGTTATGCATTAACCCAGTGACGATGCCATCTTTAATGAGAAGAGTCTTCTGTGTTGGAACACCTTCGTCATCGTACTTAAAAGCGCCAAATGAACCTAATAACGTACCATCGTCATAAAATGTAACGAGACTTGAACCGATTTTTTTACCCATATTACTTGCGAGCAAACCCCCAGATAGTGCAAGATCAGCCTCAGCCAAATGTCCAAAAGCTTCGTGAACGAATACCCCAACAACATTAGGTCCCAGTACAACCGGAGATTTACCGCCTTTAGGAGGTTTAGCGGTTAACTGCTGCACAGCTCGGGCAGCTACTTTTTTACCTAATTCTTCTGGAATTTGTTCGTCAAAGAGCTCGTACCCTGCTGTAGAACCGATTTCTTCTCTACTAAAAGTAAAAACCCCATTAGTTCTAGCCGTCGCGGTTATACGTGCCCATACATAGAGCTTATCCTGCTCAATACTTGTACCTTCGCTATTAACAAAAAAGCTATTACCCGTCAAATCCAGGTAATCCATTCCACAGCTTTTAACACGTGAATCAAAACCTATGCTTGATCGGTTGATTTTCAATGCAGTCTGAATTTTTTCTTCCATAGATACATGAGAAGGATCCTTTTTGGGTTTAGCAACCACACGATCCTCTATCACCTTGACTGGAGCCAACTTGATAGGGATTTTTAAACGGGTACTAGCTAATTTAGCCATACGACAGGCACTTAACACTGCATTGTCTAAAGTCACTGGTTCTAATGAACCGGCAGATGCAAAACCCCATGCACCGTTAACTAGAACACGGACAGCTACACCACTCTCAATACCCTGTTTAGCGGCTTCGACCTGTTCCTCTTTGAGAGTGAGACTAGTTTTTGTTAACCGCAAAGCCCTTGCTTCAGCATATTCTGCGCCTAAACTTATGGCGGTGCTGTTTAATTTATTGAGAAAGTCTTTCAAGTCTATTTGTCCTAGAAACCATGGTTTAGCGTAGTATATTAAAGAATAGCAAAACGATCAATTATTTTACCAGTAGTCACTCATACTGCGTTGCTGCACTTTAGTAAATATTGACGCGTTATCCCTAACCGGTAACGACTCGATACCTAAATCAAGTTGACCATAGACACCATCGTAACCTGGTGTTACTTTTACAGTACCATCACGTACACGAATAATAGCTTGGGCAATTGTAGGTCCAACAACTAACGCCATCTCTTCCAAAGAAGCATCAATAAGAACGCTGTATTCGTCACTAAATTTCTCAATAAGGGCATTATAGGGTTTCCAGACTGCTTGCGTTGAGGGTGCTGCAGAACCAATAACAGCAGCGATAATTTCTGAAAGAGGTAGTAATCTCATGAATTTAGGCACATCTTCACGCTTATAACCGAGAGGTCGGTCGGCAAGTTCTTCAATGCGTTGTTCAACACCTTTGGTAAGTTTTCGGCGACAAATTGGGCAGTTGTTACCAAGTTTTCTTGCTTCCGAGGGAGCCATTGATAATTTGCAATTACGGTGACCGGTCCAATGATATTTACCATAAGCTGGATCAGTTTCAATTGTAAATTTAAAACGAGCGGGATCGTTGGTAGATATAGCTGAAGTGATCTCTTTGTAAGTGAATTTGGAAAGCTCAAAGACGTTAGCTTCTCTACCGATACGCCAAGGCCAGAAACTGTGACAGTCACTATTAGAAACCAATCCATATCGATCCAATTTGCTTAGTCGCCAATTCATAGTTGGATCTGAAGATAAACCGGTCTCAAGGGCATGGATATGTTTGGTCATATCTTGGTAACAGTCTTCGACTGTGTCAAAACCACTAAATGCACCAAATATACTAAACCATGGTGTCCATACATGCGCTGGAAAAACCATATTATCTGTTGAGATGCTCATTACTTCTTCAACAAGTTGGGGCGCCGAACAATCAAGAATTGGTCGACCGTCACTAGATAAGTCACCGAAATGTTTGAGACTTTCATTGATTTGATCTACATTTTCCAGGCTAGGGGTAAGAATAACATGATGTACTTTTTTTGATTCTCCGTTATAATCAAAGATCGTAGAAACTTCGGTTTGTAGCATAAACCGTACAGGCGAATCCACAGTGGGTTTTAAGAGTCCATTGTTTCCGTCTGGAAAGAGAACTTCTCGAATTTCATTGAGCCATAATGGATGAGTGAAGTCGCCTGTTCCCACCAAGTTAAGGCCTTTAATCTTTGCATATTTTGCGATCTCTTGTAAACTCATTTTTTCGCTGGTTGCACGACTGTATCTACCATGGATGTGAAGATCCGCGATGACTCGAATTACTGTGCCCTCCTTTCTAATTTTTTTAGATTAAGCCAGTGCTTTAACTCTTAAGGTAATACTAAAAGCATTCGCCGATACATGACAAACGATTCATTGTTCTATGCAGCTTCTAACAAAAATCCTTTGTTTTCCGACAATATACTTTTATTATTCAAATAAAGTATCTAGTTCTATGCATGAATGGGCACTAGCTGAAGCAATTCTTATCACTGCACAACGAATCGCTAAAGATGAAGAGTTGACTACAATTTCAGAAGTTATAATTCGCGTTGGGCAGTTACAGCAAGTTGAAATACCAATTCTCCGGTTTGCATTAAAACAGATGAGCGAAGGAGCCTTCAAAGACACTAAGTATTATATTCGCAAAGCTAAGTCTACGTTAAAATGTAGAGTGTGTGGTAACGCTTGGCAGTATAACCCAAATAAACTCGACAAAGCAACAGCTGAAGCCATCCATTTTATACCTGAGGTAGCGCATACTTATATCAAATGTGCAAATTGTGGCAGTCCAGACTTTGAAATAGTCAGGGGGCGTGGAGTCTGGCTTGAAGGGTTAAAAGGAGTGAAAACTGTATGATCGACCCGCGAACAAGCGTAATAACACAGCGTTTAGCGCGAATTAAACATATTGTCGCCGTTACCAGTGGTAAAGGTGGCGTTGGTAAAAGTATAGTTTCAACTGCATTAGCACTTTCACTATTAAAAGAAGGTTACCATGTTGGATTATTTGACATCGATTTTACGGGTCCATCAACACATATAATTTTGGGTGTGGAAAAAAATATCCAGCCTAAAGAGGACAAAGGAATCGTTCCTGCCACTGTTGAAGGCTTAGCATACATGTCACTTGTCTATTTCGTCGCAGGTAAGGCTACTCCTTTACGAGGTGTAGATGTATCAAACGCGCTTATCGAACTTTTAGCAGTAACTCAATGGGGCGAGTTAGACTTTTTAATTATTGATATGCCACCGGGTATAGGGGATGCTGTTTTAGATCTAGTACGACTAATTGAAAGGATCAAGTTTTTAATTGTTACCACTCCCTCGCTGTTGGCATTCGATGTGGTTAAGAAGCAGGTGGAAATTCTCACTGACCTTAAAATGCCCATTGTTGGTATTGTTGAGAACATGAAACGAGATAACGCTGATACCATTAAATCTGAGTCATCGAGATTGGGATTAATGTATCTTGGGGGAGTTCAATATGATTCGAGAGTCGAGAATTTTATTGGCAATCCCTTGAAGCTGCTCCAGATAATGGATGCTTACCTAGATAAAATAAAGAAAGCATTCATGGTCGAAAAGGGAAACAATAGATGACATGTAAAGCAATAATATTTGACTATATTGGCACACTTGTAAATTGCCGCAACTATTATATGGCAAACTCAGAAATTGTCCTATACAGGTCGCTTGTTGCAGAGAACTTCGAACTTGATAAAAAACAATTTTTAGATGCTTATAGAACCTTCCATAAAAAGTATCGAATCATCCGCTATCAGCAATTCAGAGAAGTAACCAATGCCGTTTGGGTTGCAGAAGCACTTACTAGCCTCGGAGTCGCAGTCACACCTGACGACATTCGACTTAAGACTGCACTTAACATGTTTTTCCAAGATTTTATTAAAACGGTTGAATTACGCGAGGGTGCTATGAAGTTGCTCAAGGAAACTTCGGAGAAGTTTCGTTTAGGTTTAATTAGCAACTTTACTCATGGACCAGTTATCCATAAAAGTTTGCGGAAATTGGGGATTGATTCATTATTTAACGTCATTGTTGTGTCTGATGACATTGGTTGGAGAAAACCTAGTCCGTTAATTTTTGAGGATATGCTTAAGCGACTGAAAGTTAGAACAGACGAGGCAGTATTCATCGGCGATAGCCCGCTTGAGGATATTAAGGGTGCAAATGATTTTGGACTAAAGACAGTATTTGTGCAATCACAATTCAATAGCCTAAAAGACCTAATAGACAGCCAACAGGTACCAGACTACACTGTTGATGACTTATTAACGTTGTTTACAAAGATACATGAGATCACAAGATAAAAAAAGTTGAAAAGTATTATTTCCATTTCGGTTTAGGAAAATCTTTACATTTATAAATACGTAATTGCCGTTGAGGTTCAATGCGGCAACGTTTTCGAGAGTTTTGCCGTTTAAGCAATGGTGGCAATTGAAAGAAAGGGCATTTTGAACAAAGTGTACTCAAACTTTTCACCTCCTATCTAGTCATCATCCTCTTGAATAATGGGACAGCTATAGCCAACAAAACTGCACCAAAGACTATCAACACTATTAACTCAGTCGCTATCTGTGGTATACCAGCGCCTAACACCATCACTTTCCGCATTGCATTAGAAGCATACGTAAGAGGCAAAAAGGAACTAATTGTTTGCATGAAACTGGGCATCATTTTTACTGGGAAAAATATTCCACTAAGGAACATCATTGGAAACATTGTTGTCATCATTATCATTGTGGCTGTTTCCTGATCTTTTGCAACGGAAGTCAGAGTGATACCTAAACCTACAAAGCTAAATACACCCAGCAACAGCAAACCCACAACAAGCAACAAACTACCGTGTATTGTTACACCAAATAGAGTTACTGCTAGTAACAGGATTATGAATCCCTGTAACAAACCTCTGGCTAACTGCGCCAAGGTCTTCCCTAGTATGATTGATAACCTGTTGATTGGCGCAACCATGACACCATCTAAAGTGCCTAGTTCACGTTCCATCGTGATAGCGCCAGGTAAACCAGTCATCACACTCATCATTACAGTCATCATCAT
>JAAZFA010000472.1 GCA_012511995.1 Thermoproteota archaeon
ATGTTAAGAACTCAAGACAAAACACTCCTTGATGGTTTAAACACCCAAAGTTACATCCATAGCGTTATCGGCAGCATCATATTCACCTTGTAAGTAATTGATTACTGTTTGTTCATCCTTGTCAAATAGGGGTGAGCTATCATGTATTCTTACATGGTTATAAATATCAGTTTGAGAGAAATCTCTCAGCCCTCTTTTGTTGAGGTGATATGTCATGTTCTCTGAAGCCTTGCTCTTTGGGTAGCTCTTGTATTTCAGTAACTGTCAGAAAAATGTTTTGAGTGAAACCCAACGATTTTAGCATGTTTAGCACGTTAGCTGGTGTTGGCTTAGTGGTCCAGTTAGGTTCAGAGCGGATAATTGTTCCATCCAGTTTAGCATGCTTTTAAAACGGGTTAAAGTTTGAACCCTACCGCCAAAAATGTTTATGTGAATGCCAAGAGCTGCCACGAGGTCATATTTTTTGCCTGAAGTATAGTTAAGTCTTGGCGGAAATACTGCACTTTTTCATCTAGACACAGTAACTTGGCACGGGCATTAGCGTATTCTACATATTTTTTTGCATAGATCATAACAGCTAACGTGAATACCAAAGGCACTTACCCAGAAAAAAGAGGGATGATCGCTTCCGCTTGCAAGGCCAAGAACTGATTTGTCGGGGCTCGTTTTTGCATGTTTGCCTGATAGAAGTAAGTTGGTTTGTGAGACAGGGTTGAAGATTTCAGTTTTTTTTGAATATTTCCTCAAACGATATACGCATTGCTATCACCATCCGCTAACACGCTACCCTATGCTCCACAGTATATGCCAAAATTTGTTGTGTTACCTTGACAATGACTTTCTTGCTGCTCTTCTATGCCAATAAAAAGACAGCGCTATTATATCATAAGCAGTCATTAGAAGTTGTTGTTGACCAACTAATTTTTTTACTGCTCAACAAACTAGTAATTGTGCCCAGCGATAACTTACTGATGACCGTTAAAAGGCAGTCATTAGCTTGGGAAGAGTGTAGTCTGTTGAGATCTGCAGACGACTACGCCTATAATATTACGGCAAATCAGATAGTTATTATCGTTTATGAGTGCTGCAGGTTTAATGTCTTAAAGCAGCGCTGAGCCCAACCATAGTGCAGCCTGTAGGTTGTCTCATAGAAAAAGAGAAATAACTAATCTCAAAACATTACCTCAAGAACAGTCAAAAATTTCAGTCTTTCTGTAAGGTAGCTCACAAAACTTCAAGTCATTAACAGTACTCTTTCTAAGGGCTAAGCAAGAATAGTTGCAGAGAGGCATAGCTGTTCTTTCTGGTTGGTGTTTAAGTGATGCTCCTATGCCGTGTTTCCCTTTTATTGAGGTGTTCGATTCTTTCCTGTCTGAGAACACCAGAATAAAACTACTATTTCTAATCGTATGAGTTTAAAAGCATGTTTGCCTTTACCGGTCAAAGTATTGGTTTTGACACTGCTGAACCAGTCTGTTGCAGTCATGAAGGAGACCGGTTGCTTGCTACTATAACAAACGAATTGCTATCAATATCAACTGATAAGCCATTGATCTTATTTATTGATGATTTGTATTGTCGTTCAAAGTGAAGCTGTCTGGTTTATAGGCAATACGGAAGAGGCAGCAATGGATTTGAAAGAAAAGTATTTGTTAAATACTCTAACTGAGATATCTACTGCAAGAACCTACGATTTAAGAACTGTTAAAGCTGACTTACATAGATTCGGAGTCTATGAGGGGCAAAAGCTGCGCGTGACCTACGAGGGAGGTATGCCTCCGGAACTACAAGAATGGGCAGGATACTATCTAGCCCCAAAGTTGCCGATTATTCTGTCCATAGTTTTTCATCATAAATTCCGACCTTTATTTTTGGACTTATAGAATAACCGTACTTTTTTAAAACAAAAATACTTATTGATTGGCAGCACTGCAAATTGTTTGGTCATGATTTTTGGTAGTAGTCTGTGGGGGGTTAGTATGGACTACTTCTCTGACTTAATACAGGCTGCTAAGAGCCATTTCAATATGATGATAGCAGCTTTCTTATCTAGCGGTTGGTTTTCGTTTCCACATTTTGGTGAGTATATGCATGAGGGGCAGCCGTCTTTACATTCGCAGTTTTCGATGAGTTCAAGCGTTTTCTGCCATAATATCTCGATTTTTGTATAAAGGGTTTCAGAGATACCTATACCTCCCTCGAAGCCGTCGTAGATAAAAACCGTAGATTCCCCTGTGTCTGGGTGATGTGGTGTTGAGAGTCCTCCGATATCCCAGCGGTCACACATCGCATACATTGGCGACATAGCTATCGTTGCATGTTCAACCGCATGTAAGCCGCCATCAAAGTCAAGTCCTTGGGCTTCAACTATTTCTCTTAGCTTTTCTGGTACAGTGAACCATAAGCCGACAGTTGTGAAAGAAAGCGGTGGTAAATCAAGAGGCGTTCTCTTAACGACTTGGTCAAATGTTTTTGTTAAGTATGTGTGGTAGTCTTCGGTTATGGCTAGCTCACTTAACCCAACCTTAACGCAACTTTGACGCTTTTCGTATGTTCTCTCGATTGATACATCGACATCTTTGAGGACTTCTGTGTAATAGTTGACGTTTTCTTGTTTTACTTTAGCGGTCAATTGTTTAAGGTCTAAACTCTCGGTGATGTAGGTTTCACCCTGATGCAATAGAACAGCACCCGCATGTGCTTCCCGATAAGCCTTGTTTAACGGTAGAGTTTCAAGTACTTTTCCATTACAGATAACGGTGACTGTTTTGTCAGAGATACTCTCAAGGTTCACAACCTCAGTAGGTCTAGCTGTCCCTGAATAAACCCATCCACGAGGTGTTCTAGTAACTAGTTTTTCTTGACCTAAGGCTTGTATGCTTTCATCAAATAGCTCGGGGAAAAATTGTCTATCACTATCCGTAATTGGTAATTCATTAGTTGCACACATGATATGCCCTAAATTGATGTAGCGGTTATGCAAGTCGATAATAGCCTG